>JAZNLF010000203.1:0-2098 GCA_045578945.1 Clostridia bacterium
CAGCTGCTTTGGGGTATAGGTGGGCAGTGCCTGCTCAAAGGCACCCGCCAGCGCGGCGGCAGGCAGGCCGTTCAGCTGCGCGGCGGCGGCTTCGGCATACTGAGCGGAGATCCGCTCCTCCAACTGCTCCCGCACATAGGCAAAGAGGGTCTCATCATCCATGGAGGAGATATACTCGGTGATGCTCTCCTCCTTCATATTGGTGCTCTGCAGAGCAGCCTCTTTCACCTGCGCCTCAATGGTAGCACGGTCCATGCCCTGCAGCATCTGATCGATGGTGGCATCCAGATACTCCTGCGTGGGAGTTGTCATAATAGCGGTATACATCGCCGCCTTACCGGCAGTATCCAGGCTCTCGAAATGCGCCTTGATGGCCGCGACCTCCTGATCGGAAAAATCCGATCGGCGGGGAAAACGGTTCTCCCCCGCAAGGGACAGCTCCTCCGCTTTTTGCCGAAGCAGATCAAGACACAGCGCAGCAGTATCGTGATTCAATGGCATAACACCTCTTTTCATCCAAAAGGCAGCAAACAAAAAGGCGCCTTTTGCTTCCCATACACCTTGAAGCAAAAAAGCGCAACGATCCTTGTTTTTCCGCAACAAAAGAAGCCGAAGCCGAAAGAAGGCTGCGGAAAACAAAAACGGCTGCACTTTTCATACCCAAAAATGTTTGACCGATCAACGGTCGATTGGCCGATACGCCGCGGCAAGTATTCCGACTTATGACGCTGCTGACAGCATCAATCACGGTAATGGCGGTTGCGACGGAATTTCACCGAACTTCCCTCTGATCCGCTTTTCATCAAGCGGAACCGCAGCGCGTATATTCCATTTTTTCTTATTGTAGCACAGCTGTCTGTTTTTTGTCAAGGGGAAAACACGATTATCCCTTTTACCTTTTGTGCTGATAAAATAATCTTCGTCGATTTCACCAACACCTTGAAATATTCATAACGATATTGTATAATAGATAATAGATTTAATATAGAATTTTTTGAAAGTTTTTGCGTCTAAATATACACAGTCACGATAAAAAACTGGCATCCTTATGATATTCTGAATATGTAAAAGAGTTCGTAAAACTTGAATTTGACGGAGGAATCATTATGGAAATATCTATTTGCAAACTGACTATTGAATTATTGGATGATTGGTTATCTTATTTTGATAACGATGCCTTTTCGGACAATGATGAATGGTGTGGATGTTATTGTATGTGCTATCATTGGGATAGCGAGTTGGAAAAGAAACGAAGATGGGACTGCGATAAAGATTGTGCTAAGTTCAATAGAGAACAAGCAATCAACTTCATAAAAAGCGGTCGCATGCAGGGATATTTAGCATATGTTCAAGGAAAGGTTGTTGGATGGTGCAATTCGAATAATAAAAAAGCGTACATTAACGTCAATTTTAATTTTGCAGAAGAAGTACCTGACAACGGTGAAAAAATCAAATCCATCGTTTGCTTTTCTGTTGCACCAAAATATAGGGGATGTGGCGTTGCCACCGCCTTGCTTGAATATGTATGTAAGGATGCAAAAGTCGATGGATTTGATTTGGTAGAAGCGTATCCATTTGCACACAATGAAAATCATGCTTATCACGGCCCTTTATCTATGTACAAAAAGTATGGATTTGAATTTTGTAGACAGATTGAAGGATGTATGGTTTGCAGAAAAATTCTTTGATTCATAGAAGTAGTAGTTAGCGACAAACTCCAATTTGTCGGGTTGATTTGCTAAAGAAACGGCGGCATCTTTTTCGTAAAAACTTTGATTTTGAAAATGATGCTACTAACCGTCAAAACGGCTGAAAAATAATTGCTATAAATCTTGAAGTTCCTTATAATACAAGGATTGTTACTATTTTCAAGGCGGCATCTTTTTTGTCAACACGCCTCAGAAAAAAGCACATCTGCAACGCAGATGTGCTTTTTTCAACGAAATTCGCCTGCGGCGAGTGAAATTTGGCTTCGCCAAGTGAAATAGCTTCGCTGTGAAATATTTGCTTCGCAAATGTGAAGGGCGAATTTCATTTCACATCGAACGGAGTGAGATATTTCACAATTTCCGCAAGGAAATTATTTCACATTCGGCGT
>JAZNLF010000204.1:0-1697 GCA_045578945.1 Clostridia bacterium
GTTTCCTCCAAAAGGCGCTTCACTTCGGCGCGTTCCTTCTTCGGTACAATTTCCAAAAGAAGCTCCGCCGCCTTCGGGATAACTGCCATCTGGGCAAGCATTGCCCGAATTTTATGAAATTCCAATGTGTAAATTGCGTCCATTTTCGTTTCCTCTCTATAGTTTTCCTGCAAGGCGCAGCTCGTAAATTTTCTGATAGAACGTAATCTTTTTTACGTAGCGCTCCGTTTCGGGGAACGGAATCCGCGTAAGCTCTGTCCCATCCGCCGCATATTTTTCCTGCAAAAGCCAGCCGTCCACGCGGCCGTGCCCCGCATTATATGCTGCCGCCGCACTTTTGACGTTGCCGCCATACATATCCAGTAAAAACGCAAGATAATACGCCCCAATATTGATATTCTCCTCGGGCTGCATAATATCTCGCAGCGTAAGCTTTCCTTTTTTTGCACATTCGGCGGCAGTCGCGTCCATAAGCTGCATGAGGCCCTTTGCCCCGCGCGCGGAAACCGCGTTTTCATCAAAATTACTCTCCGCCTTCATCACGGCGTATAAAAGTGCGGGCGGCACGGAGAAGCGTTCTGCCGCCGCCATCACCGTCTCCGCATGCGGCATCGGAAAAATGCGGTGCACGACGCCGCGCGCACAAAACCATAGGATGCAAAGTATAAAAACTGTCGAAAAAACACTTTTCAGACAGCCGCGTTTTTTTCGTTTCAAGCTGTGTACCATTCCTTTGCGAGTTTTTCAATTTTTTGAATAAATGCGTCCATGTTGCCATCGTTTTCCACGATTGCATCCGCCGCTGCCTCGTAGTTTTTATCCGCGTCCTGCGTTTTCACCCGCAGGGATGCGTCCGTCTCCGAAATCGAGTCGCGCGCCATAATGCGCCGCACCATTTTTGCACGGTTTGCGGTAATGACAACCGTTTTGTCGCACAAAACGCCGAAGGTATTCGGTAGCGGCGCGTCGATGAGCACATTTTTCTCACCCATGCACGCCGCACGGATTTCTTTTATAATATATTGATGCGTGATGCGATTTAATACGTCTAATTTCTCACTGTCCGAAAAAACGATTCTGCCGAGCGCGCGGCGGTCAATGTCCCCGTTTTCCAAAACGACCGAAGGGAACGCCGCACAAAGCGCATCATACGCCGCGCCGCCCTTTTCGGCAATTTTGTGTGCTATTTTATCCGCATCTACGATTTTATATCCATTTTTGGAAAAGACGTCTGCCGCTGTGCTTTTTCCGGCGCCGCTTTTCCCTGTAAGCCAAATCTGCATCTTATTTCCTTTCTACTTTGCGTCATACCAGCTTTTGCCGACGCCGATATCCACCAAAAGCGGCACATCTAAAGAAAATGCATTTTCCATCTCGCGCTTCATAATAAGCTGCACTGTATCTACTTCCTCGGGATGCGCCTCCACAATGAGCTCGTCATGCACCTGCAAAATAAGCGCGGAACGCGGTGCGCTCTTTCGAAGCGCATCCGAAACGCGGCACATGGCAAGCTTTATAATATCTGCCGCGCTCCCCTGTATGGGGGCATTCATCGCAACGCGCTCTCCGAAATGCTGAAGATTTTTGTTTGAAGAAAGTATCTCAGGAATAAATCTCTTTCTGCCGAGCTCAGTAGTTACAAATCCGTTATCTTTTGCAAAAGTTTTTATTCTTTGCAGGTATTCAAGTCGGATCGT
>JAZNLF010000205.1:0-2705 GCA_045578945.1 Clostridia bacterium
CATCCTGCATTATTCCGGTTGTGGTGTCACTTTTATTATCTTTTGTATGGGGCGTATGTATCTGAGTATATAGTTTTTGTTTAGAATCCGTTTGTCGGGAAACGCTATAAAAAGAAAGAGGGGTAAAAATGATTCGGAAAATCGGGGCAGCTTTAAAGAAAAACTGTTTTATATTATTTATAATCCTGTCGCTTTTATTGCCCGACATTGTTTTGCGTGCCTTGTGCGGCGCAATTTTTCCCATTTCGTGGACGCCGACGTTCTTCACCCTTTTTTGGATCGCGCTGATTGTACTCGCCGTCACGGGATTTATGTCCCGCGTGTGGGGCAGGGGCATCTGGCTCGGAATTGCGGTTTTGTTTTTCGCCTTCTTTGTGTCAAGCTATGTCTACTACAAGATTTTCGGGCGTTTTTACTGGCTTGACAATGCGGGAATGACGGGGCAGGCGCTCGACTATACGGGTTACGTTCTGCAGCACGTGGACTGGAAGCTGATTTTACTCATAGCGGCAGAGGTGGCGCTTATGGTTTTCACATGGCGCACATGGCCGCGCGAGCCGTACAAAATCTCAGGTCTGTTTCTTTTAGTGCCGCTTATCTGCCTTGTGACCTTGCACACCTCGATGATGAGCGGCGGGCAGGTGCAGACGGGGCAGGAATCCGTCCAGTTTTACGGCAACGCACAAAAGGAGGCGTACTACGCGTTTACTGACACAAATCGTTCCATGCGTGTAGCGGGAGCGTATCAATATGTATTTCGCAATCTGTGCCGCATCGTGTTCCCCGAAATGGAGTTTGATACGGGGAGCGTGGATGTTGCCACGCAGTATTTTGCGGAAAATGCAGTCAGCGAAAACAATGATAAAACGGGGCTTTTTGCAGGCAAAAACGTCATTATGGTTATGCTTGAGAGTATAGATGACTGGATGATTGACGAAACGTATACGCCCACGATTTCCTATATGCAGAAAAACGGCATCAATTTTGAAAATCATTTTTCCTGCACCTATGGGACGGGGTATACCTTCAATACGGAATTTATTGCCAACACGGGGTATCACGCGCTGACGGCGGGTGCACCTGCGGCATCTCTTTCCCAAAACACCTATACCTATTCGCTCGCCAATCTCTTTCGTGAAAAAGGGTATTCGGCGAAATCCTTTCACTTTAACAAGCCTGAATTTTATAACCGCGGCGAAATGCATCGCGCGTTCGGCTACGAAAAATACGTATCTTTTTCCGACTATATGCCGCCCGCGAGCGCACAATGTGACAGCGTTGCCATAAAAAGCAATGCCATCTACCGCGAAATGGTGGGAAATGGGGATCAGCCGTTTTTCGATTTTGTCATCACCTATTCGGCGCATCTGCCGTATGCATATGAGGATGCAAAGCTGCAAAAAATAAAAGAAATGTACCCTCGGTATATAAATCCGTACATGGATACGGAAATCAACAATGCAAAAATTCTGGCGCATGATACGGACGAATTTTTGCGGATTTTACTTGAGAATTTAAGGCGGGACGGTCTGGCGGAGAACACCGTAATCGTCGCATTTTCAGACCATTTTGCCTACGGCCTTTCAAACTGGGAAAGAATGTATAAGCTCTCTGATGCATCCAATGCGGACATGCTGGAGGAAACGCCCTTTTTTATCTATTGTGACGGCATGACGCCCGAGAAAGTCACAAAAGTGACAAACTCTCTGGATATTCTGCCCACGCTCACGAACCTTTTCGGCCTTACCAAAACGCCGTACGTGATTGGCGAAGATGCGTTTGACGCGGCATATTCGGGGTATGTCTATTTCAGTAACGGCTCTTGGTATGACGGGGAAACGTACTATGTCGCAGACGAGAATATCAGCAATCTCGGCGGCGCACTCGCCGTATACATTGACGAGATGAACAATCGCTTTTATGTGCGCGAGAAGGTCAACGAAGCAGTTTTGCGAACGGATTATTTTAAAAAGCAAAAGGAGTGATGCGCTTTGTTCGAGGTGGTTTCAGAGTATAAGCCGTGCGGCGACCAGCCGCGCGCCATTGACCAGCTTACGCGCGGCATCACAGGCGGCCATAAGGCGCAAACGCTTTTGGGCGTTACAGGCTCGGGCAAAACGTACACCATGGCAAACACCATCGCGCGCGTGCAAAAGCCGACGCTTGTGCTGGCGCACAACAAAATCTTAGCGGCGCAGCTTTGCAATGAATTTAAAGAATTTTTCCCAAACAGCGCGGTGGAATATTTTGTGTCCTATTACGACTATTACCAGCCTGAGGCATATATTCCGCAGACGGATACCTACATCGAAAAAGATGCACAGATAAATGACGAGATTGATAAACTGCGGCACAGCGCCACCGCGGCACTTTTTGAGCGGCGGGACGTGATTGTGGTATCAAGCGTCAGCTGTATCTACAGCCTTGGTGACCCTGTCGATTATGCAAAGCTTATATTGTCCCTTCGCCCGGGGATGCAGCGCGACAGAGACGATGTCATACGAAGGCTTGTGGATATTCAGTACACAAGAAATGACGTCAATTTCACGCGCGGCAAATTCCGCGTGCGCGGGGACGTTTTGGAAATTTTCCCTGCCGCATCGGGGGATAAGGCACTTCGCGTCGAGTTTTTCGGTGATGAAATTGACCGCATTACCGAGATAGACGTCCTGACGGGCGAGGTGCTCGGCAGGCGAAGCCATGCG
>JAZNLF010000206.1:0-5389 GCA_045578945.1 Clostridia bacterium
TCGCTACGTTGCAGAAAACGAAGGCGGCAACGGCATCATCAAGCTTTTGGTAGATAAGAAATACCGCCGCGTTATCGGTTGCCACGTTTTATCAAACTACGCTTCCGAATTCGTGGTTGCAGCGGTTATGATGATTGAATCGCAATGGAAAATTGACGATATTAAGGAATTTGTTTTCCCGCATCCGACAGTTTGTGAAATTATACGGGAAGCCATCTTTCAAGTAAAATGTTAAGGAGGAATTTACAATGACAAAATCACTGTTTATGGACCCAAACGAACTGCGTAAGCCGGGAAAAGTTAAATTTAAAGACATTCCGGTAAACCAGTACAAGAAAACCATTGAAGAAGAAAAGGAAAACTTCTCTAAAGAGGATTTCCTGCGGATTTATCGCGACATGCGTATTATCCGTGAATTTGAAACCATGTTGTACCTCGTTAAAACAACAGGTGCCTACAACGACATTGCGTACAATAACCCCGGCCCGGCTCACCTTTCTATGGGTCAGGAAGCTTCCGCTGTCGGTCAGGCATACCTCTTAAACAAAGAGGACCACATCTTCGGCTCTCACAGAAGCCATGGTGAAATCCTCGCAAAAGGTCTTTCTGCTATCCACAAGCTCGATGACAAAGAGCTTATGGAAGACATGACAAGCTTTTTCGGCGGCCAGACATACCGCGTTATCGAAGGCAAAGAAAAGCATAAGGGTGACGTGAAGGATTCCGCTATCGACTTCCTTCTCTACGGCGCACTTGCCGAAGTTTTCGCAAGAGAAACAGGCTTTAACAAAGGTCTCGGCGGCTCCATGCACGCATTCTTCACACCGTTCGGCATTTACCCGAACAATGCTATCGTTGGCGGTTCCGCTACGGTTGCAATGGGTGGCGCACTCTATAAACGCGTAAATCAGAAAGATGGTATCGTTATTTCCAACGTTGGTGACGCATCCTTAGGTTGCGGTCCTGTTTGGGAAGCTCTGAACATGGGCTCTATGGACCAGATTCGTCAGCTTTGGGAAGAAGGCTTCAATAAGGGCCTGCCGATTATCTTCAACTTCTTCAATAACCTCTACGGCATGGGCGGTCAGACCGTTGGCGAAACCATGGCATACAATGTACTTGCCAGAGTCGGTGCCGGCGTAAATCCCGACCAGATGCATGCAGAACGTGTTGATGGTTACAATCCGTTGGCAGTTATCGACGCGATGCGCCGCAAGATTGAAATTCTTAAAGAAGGCCGCGGCCCCGTACTTATGGATACACTTACCTATCGTATGGCAGGTCACTCCCCGTCTGACTCCGACAGCTACAGAACGAAGGAAGAAAAAGAGGCCTGGGCAGCGCATGACGTTCTGGAAGCTTACAAGAAAAAGCTTACAGACGCAAAGGTTGCAAAAGCAGATGACTTTGCCGCTATGGACGAAGAAATCATTGAGCGCATGACAAAGATTTACAAGCTCGCAATTGACGAGGAAGTATCTCCGCGCATGAACCTCCATACAAACCCCGAAAAGGTTGAAGGCATCATGTTCTCCAACGAAAAAATCGAGAAGATGGACGACAGAGAGCCCGATGTTCTCCAGCCCATGGAAGAAAACCCCCGTGTACAGCAGATTGCACGCCGCAAGCGCTTTGCATTCGACGAAAACGGCAAGCCGTACACAAAGAATCAGGTATATCAATTGCGTGATGGTATCTTTGAAGCGATTATCGACCGCTTCTACAAAGATCCGACACTCATCGCATATGGTGAAGACAACCGTGACTGGGGCGGCGCATTCGCAGTTTACCGCGGTCTTACGGAAGCACTCCCCTACCACCGCTTCTTCAAGTCTCCGATTTCCGAAGCTGCTATCGTAGGTAGTGCAGTCGGTTACGCCATGAGCGGCGGCCGCGTTATCGCAGAGCTTATGTACTGTGACTTCCTTGGCCGTGCAGGCGATGAAGTATTAAACCAGCTCGCAAAATGGCAGTCCATGAGTGCAGGCATCCTCAAAATGCCCGTTGTTCTCCGCGTTTCCGTTGGTTCTAAGTACGGCGCACAGCACTCACAGGATTGGACAAGTATCGTAGCACACATTCCTGGTCTTAAGGTTGTATTCCCGGTAACACCTTACGATGCAAAAGGTCTTATGGCAAGCGCACTCTCCGGCACAGACCCGGTTGTATTCTTTGAAAGCCAGAGAATTTACGATATCGGCGAACAGTTCCATGAGGGTGGTGTTCCTGCAGAATACTACGAAATTCCGATTGGTGAGCCGGATGTAAAGCGCACAGGCTCCGATATCACAATTCTTACAATCGGTGCAACACTTTACCGCGCACTCGATGCTGCAAAAGAACTCGAAGAGAAGTATGGTATCTCTGCTGAAGTTATCGACGCACGCTCCATCGTTCCCTTCAACTACGAAAAAGTGCTCGAATCCGTTAAGAAGACAGGCCGCATTGTTCTGGCAAGTGATGCTTGCGAACGCGGTTCTCACCTGAAGGACATTGCACAGAATATCAGTGAGATGGCATTTGACTACCTCGATGCACCTCCTGTTGTTGTCGGCGCACGCAACTGGATCACACCTTCTCACGAACTGGAAGATGCATTCTTCCCGCAGGCAAGCTGGATTATCGACGCAATCCACGAAAAGGTATTGCCGCTTCCCGGCTATGTTGCAAAAGAAAACTTTACAGAAGGCGAACAGATGCGCAGAAATCGTCTTGGTGTTTGATTTTAAGAGAATCTAAAAACAGCCTCCGCTCTTTTGGCGGGGGCTGTTTTTCATGGCATAGGACACATTCTTCCTCTCTTTTTCATATACTGTACTGCGGAAAAGCTTCCGCAAAACTGATGAGAGGAGTTTTTATATGTGTTGTTCAAACGTATCATCCCTTTGTAAGTGGTTTGTTGTTTTTATCAGCGTCATTGCAGGGATTGCATTGCCGTTTATTCTAAGTACACTCGGGATCACGGTCACAATCGTGCTGCCTGCCGTTTTACTGGGGCTGTCCGTCCTGCTTCTGGGCGTGGGCATTTATCTGTCCGTTCGCGCATTTTGCTCGGGCGGTGAATTTGCAGCCTGCTTTTGTACCATCGGGCATTTTTTGATTGCCACAGCGGTCATCAGCGTCATTTTGGCATTTGTCGGCCTTTTCCTTGTTTCTGCAGCGTTTATTTTGACGTATACAGGCGTTTTGTTTGCCTTCTTTATTGCGGCACTTTTGTCGCTTATCTGTTTTGCATTTTGTCTGATACGTTCTGTCTGCGGGTGCAGACTTCAATAGAGAAAAAAGGGACTGCAGTTTGAAAGCTGCAGCCCCTTTTTTAAACGTTCAAAATATATTTTATTCTGTAATGGCGGCATACTCATTTTTCACATTTTTCAGTACAAAAAATGTTCTTGTCGATGATACGCCCGCAATGCTTTTTATCTCGCGGTGTACTCTCTCCAGCGTTTCCGAGGAATCCGTTATGATTTTCAGCATAAAATCAAAATCGCCCGTCAGATAATCGCAGGAAAGAACGTTTTCATGGCCCTGAATTTTCTCGGTAAACCCTTCATAGAACTTCGGATGCTCAAGGCTCACTTCCATGAGCGCCGTCATATCATTGCCCATCTTTTTCTTATCCAGCACCACGGTATAGCGCTCTATAATGCCTGACGCTTCCATCTTATGCATGCGCTCTATGACCGCCGAAACAGACAGATTGATGTTCTCACTGATTGCAGAAGCTTTTTGGCGCGCATTCTCGCGAAGGCATCGCAGGATTTTATAATCTATTGCGTCCATATACTTCTCCTATCGCATAATCTTCTCGATTTTTTCGCAAATCCGCTCCGCCTCAACCGGTACCAAAAGACCAAACGACAGGTCAAACGACATTTTTTCGCCGGCTTGTAATGTACGCATCTGCCCCTTTCGAACGGCGTGTGCGTGGCCTAAATGCTCTGCCGTAGACGGCAATACCATACCCATCGCATCCATGTCGGGTGTGCGTGCAATCCAGCGAACGCTGTTTGAAAGCGGCTCTATGGGATGCTTTACATAAAAAGCGTATCCGTCAGGGCGCTTTTGCATGGTGTGTGCGTCGCCGTTTTCATCGCCGCGGTAGTAGATGGTAGACACAATTTCGGGGTCATATATCTGCTTTTCACGGCAAACTGTAAGATGTACCTCCGGCGTTTTTTGCATCGCATCCATATAGCCGCGAAGTGCCTTTGCCTCACTTTCAGGCATGGTGGGCGGTACAATTTTATGCACTAAAAGGCCTTTTGCATCCGTCGGTGCCGAGCAAATAAGCTTGGCGCCGTCTATGGGGCGGAAATTGATATGGCACAGATAAGCATATTCCATCGGCGTATTCTTTAGATTCTCAAATTCTACGTTTAGATGTATCAGCGTGCCATTCTCATAAAGCTTATAGGTGGATGTGAAAAGATAATTTGCGTTGAAGGTTTTATAGTGGTGGTATGAACCCGAAAGCGCAAGATATTTGCCGCCTGCATCCTCACCCGTGGTGATGCGTGCATCCGAAAAAGCAGCAGTAGGCAAATCGCCATGCGGCTCATGCGTATCCTCAGGTGAAGAAGGTACACCTACGGCGCAAAGCCCCGAATGCATCATAAAGCAGCCGTAGCTTTCGAGAAAATGCTTTGTCGGCACAGGCTCATCAATATCCGATTGCATCTGCATATCAATGTCGTCAAACGACGCATGCCAGATTTGGTGTCCCTGATAAGGCAGGACGATAAAATAACCTCTTTCATTTGAAATCCGTATCGCAGAAACGCCCGATGCATACAAAAACGCGTTCGCACTCAAGGCTCCATGCACGCAAAGCGGCTTTTCCACTTCTCCAAAACACTTTTTGTCAATATAAAATGTTGCCATATTCTGCACCTCCAAGAAAATATTGGTTCTTTCCTATATTCTATTGGATTCCTCAAAAAAAGTCAAGCACCATTTTATTTTCCTATAACTATATTTTCTGTAAAATAATTTTTTTGTTAAGATTTCGCTGAAAAATTAAAACTGCAAAAGTGTAAAGCATAAAAAACGGGGCTATTCCAGCCCCGAATATTATTGTTCAATCCTTCCTCTAATGTTTATCAGTTCTCTATAAAATTGCGAATTATCTTTGAATTGGACGTTCATTTTATTATTATTTTTGAAAATCACTTTAATTTTGTAAAGCTTACAATCTGGCACTTTTCTTGTTTTATAATGTTCCGTATAATGGTAACCAATAGAAAAACCTGTCATTTCATTTACAACTTTATATAACTGAATAGGTTTAGATATTTCTAATCTTTTAACTTTTTCCAAATTAGAAAAAACATATTTACATTTCAATAAGTGATATAAATGGTATAAAATATGTAATGTTATTGCAATT
>JAZNLF010000207.1:0-12041 GCA_045578945.1 Clostridia bacterium
CATACGCTCCTTCATACAACCTATAATGCAAGAATCGGATTTAATGACTAATAGGATAAAGAAGAAAATCCTGCAGCAAAAAGCTGCAGGATTTTTTGTTATAGTATTGATAAATTTGTAAAAACCTGGTATAATGATTTCAAGCAAAGCTTGAAATCATCGATATGAATTCTGGCGAATTCTCGATATGTCATAAATGACTCGATATGTGCTGACGCACTCGATATGTCGCTTGCGCGACGAGAATGCATATCATATCGAGTTTTGTAAAACTATTGAATATTATCAAAAATAATTTATGAGGAAAGCAAAATGCGAATATTAATACGTGCATATGAAGAAAAAGACTTGACGCAAATGATACAAATTTGGAATGAAATCGTTGAGGAAGGGAATGCATTCCCGCAAGAAGAATTCCTAACCCCAAAAAGCGGGGCAAGTTTTTTTGCCGCGCAAACGTATACAGGGGTTGCAGTAGATGCTGAAACGGAAAAAATATACGGACTTTATATTTTGCATCCAAATAATATTGGCAGATGCGGTCACATTTGTAATGCAAGCTATGCAGTCCGCTTGCAAAGCAGAGGATTACATATAGGTGAAAAACTGGTGCTGGATTGTATGGAAGAGGGGCGTAAACACGGTTTTTCTGTTTTGCAATTCAATGCAGTTGTTGCGACAAATATCCATGCCAGACATTTATATGAGCGTCTCGGCTTCACGCAATTAGGAACAATTCCAAAAGGCTTTCGCATGAAAGATGGATATTTTGAAGATATTTGTCCTTATTATCGCGTTTTGTAGGGCAAGACAAAGCGTGCAAGACGTTCCCTACAAGCTGTGCACCCGAAGCGCAATTGAAAAAATACGATGCAGATTCTCAAAGGTGTGACAAATATGCAATCTAAAAAAGAATATAATTTGACAAAATATGCTTGTTATCTTGGAAATGTGAATATGGCTATTGTTTCCATTTTATCGCCGCTGTTATTTGTGACGTTTCGTGAAATGTATGGAATATCCTATACCCTTCTTGGTTTATTGGTTGTAGCCAATTTTTTGACACAGTTATCGATTGACTTGATATTTTCCTTTTTTACCAAGCATTTTAACATACATAAAACAGTACGCACAATGCCTATAATTACATTTTCAGGGCTTTTGATTTATGCAATAATGCCTTGGATTTTTCCTGCATATATTTATTTGTGGCTGATTTTAGGGACGGCCATTTTTTCAGCATCTGCAGGCCTTGGCGAGGTTTTATTAAGCCCTGTGTTTGCAGCCATTCCGTCAGACAATCCCGATCGCGAAATGAGTAAGATGCATTCCGCATATGCATGGGGATGTGTGAGCGTGGTTATTATAAGCACCTTATTTTTAAAGCTTGTAGGCACGCAAAATTGGCAATTTTTGGCTATCGCTTTATCCGGGATTCCTTTGGTGGATGCGATTATATTTGCAAAAGCTAAACTGCCTGAAATTGGCATAGAAAAAGAATCCGAAAAAGGCAATGTGCATTTGAAAAATACGGGTATAATTTTGTGTTTTATATGTATTTTCCTTGGTGGGGCAACGGAACTTACGATGTCAGAGTGGATTTCGAACTTTATCGAAAGCGGGATAGGCCTTCCAAAAGTTTTAGGGGATATATTGGGTGTGGCAATGTTTGCCGCAATGCTCGGAATCGGAAGAACTGTCTATGCAAAGATTGGTAAAAACATTTCTTCCGTAATGCTTTTCGGCATGGGAGGAGCAACAGTGTGCTATGGCGTTGCCGCGCTTTCCCTAAATCCTGTAATAGGTATTATAGCGTGCGCTATTACGGGTTTATGTGCATCTATGCTTTGGCCAGGTACACTGATTTATGCGGAGGAAAACTATCCAAAGCTTGGTGTGGCGGTTTATGCACTTATGGCTACGGGTGGAGATTTGGGCTCTTCTGTAGCCCCACAGATAGTTGGTATTTTGGCAGATAAAATAGCTGTAATGCATTTCGCTGAAAATCTGGCCCAAAAATTTTGCATCACAACAGAACAAGTAGGTATGCGCGCAGGAATGCTCGCAGCAGCGGTATTTCCTTTGCTGGGCGTAATTGTACTTTTGGTGATGAAGCGTTTTTTCAGAAGGAATAAGACATAGGTTTATAAAACAAGTGTGGTCAAAAATTCTGTAATGCGTTTGTGAAGCAAGAATTCATGGATGTAATCCAATTTATGACAACGAAGTTGTCAATTCATATCCCTCCTTGTGTAAAGGAGGGTGGCACGCAAAGCGTGACGGGAGGATTGTAAAAGAAAAAAGAAACAACCTCTCAGTCAGCTTCGCTGACAGCTCCCCTTGCACAGTGGAGCCTTTGACAAGTGACATCTAAATGGTCACTGATTCTATAAACATAATAAAGTAGTAGAATATCTGTTTTTGTGATTTATTCACCCTTAAAAAGGAGAGAATGCCTATGAAAAAGATTTTATCACTTGTACTTTTATCTTTGTTTTTTTGCTCATTTTCTACAGTGGCAAAAGGAGAAAACGTTGTTATTTCAGGGCCGTATAAAATCACAGTGAATGGAGGATACGCAAAAATAATATATTGCGATGTGTCAAATCCTGAAATTGCAGGAGACTACACAGTTCCTTCGGAAATTGGAGGTTATAAGATACGAGAAATAGGAGACAGGGTTTTTGAAGGTGCTTTAAACATCAGTAACCTGGTAATTCCAGAAGGGATTGAAGAGATTGGTGAATATGCTTTTTACAGGTGTAGCTATTTTAAAACGCTGTATCTTCCCGACACACTTAAAAATATAGGTAAAGGTGCATTTGAGAACAATCTTTCTCTTATCTCTGTGCGTTTCCCCCGAAGTATGACTAAAATTGCCGATAATTTGTTTAAAGGTTGTGGCTTTTATGAAATTGATATTCCTGAAACAGTTTTGGAAATAGGCGCATCCGCCTTTGAAAACAACAGGAATTTATCTGAAATTCTTTTGCCGTATAATATCGAGGAAATAGGGGACAGAGCTTTTTATATGTGTAATGCAAGCGTTGATTTAACCCGCTTGCAAAAAATTCAAAAAATTGGTTCTGAGGCTTTTTCTTATAACTATATATCAAAAATTGTGATACCTGCAAGTGTTTTGGAAATTGCACCTCACGCTTTTGATGGGTGTTTTGACCTTAAAGAAATAATTTTTGAAAAAGGCGACCTGCCCCTGTACCTGAAAGAACCCGTTTTTTGTAATAATTTCAAACTGGAAAGGGTTGTTTTTACAGACAGAGTCAAAGAAATAAGTCAAAATGAGTTTTGGCTATATAAAGGGTATAGAAAATCAAGCCTTGATCCCCAAATTTACTATACATATGAAAACTTCCGACAGGAATACCTTGATATGAAAGAAAAAATGGTAATCATTTGCACACCTTTTTCTAAGGCTGAGGCGTTTGCAACCGAGCAAGGGTATAAACACGGTCATGATATTTTAGTGTTGCTTGATGGGGAACAGGTTGAATTCGACCAACCGCCATTACTGAGAAATGACAGAACACTTGTGCCCTTTCGAAAAATTTTAGAAAAAATTGGTGCGATGGTTTTATGGGATGATGCAACAAAAACTGCTGTTGCTGAAAAAAACGGTGTAAAAATAAGCCTTGCTATCGGTGAGAAAATTATGTACAAAAATGGTGTGGCAGTTGATTTGGATGTTGCTGCTGTACTAATAAATTCTCGCACGCTTGTACCTTTGAGAGCAATCACTGAAGCCTTTGGCTGTACGGTTTGGTGGGATGGAGAAAAGAGAAGCGTATATATTGCTTCGTAATGCGACATGTTCCTTCGGGACGAAAATGCACATCATATCAAGCTTTGTAGGGGCAATTCACGAATTGCCCGAAAAAACATATCAACAAAAGGAGAATAAAAATGAAGGATATGCTTTCGGTCAGCCTGGCGGTCGGACAAAATGTGGGCCTTAGTATTTTGGTGCTTTTTATACTGATAGGCGTCGGTTTTCTGTTTGCAAAAAAAGGTATACTGACAGAAACAGGCACAAAGCAAATGACGGAAGTACTCCTCTATGCAGTCGTGCCTTGCGTCATTATAAATGCATATCAGCGTGACTTTAATCCCGAGATGGTGAAGAATTTATTGCTCGCTGTATTGTTTTCGATTCTGATTCACCTATTCGCCATACTTATAGTGCCGCATATTTTTAAAAAGAGGACGGACAATCGACACAAAATCAATATATTCAGTGTTATCTATTCCAATGCGGGCTTTATCGCATTGCCCTTGGTACAGGTGGTGTATGGGCAGGAGGGCGTTTTTTATGCGGTCGCGTACCTGACTGTGTTTAATCTTCTTTACTGGACGCACGGCGTTTATGTGTATACAGGAGATATAAAGACGCTTTCTATCAAAAAAGCAATTTTGACACCGGGTGTTTTGGGTACGCTTTTGGGGCTGATTCTATTTTTAGCGAATATCCGACTGCCTGTAATCGTGCAGCAGCCGATTTCGTATTTGGCGGCGCTCAATACGCCGATACCGATGCTGATTCTTGGTACGTATTTGGTACGCCTTAATATAAAAAAGGTCATAAAAAATGGCGGGATGTGGCTCGTATGCCTTCTGCGTCTCATTGTATTCCCGCTTTGTGCAATTCTCCTTGCAAATCTCATGGCTTTGCCGGACGCGATAAAGCTGCCGCTTGTTATGTCAAGCGCATGCCCGATAGCGGTTGTAACGACACTCTTTGCAACGCGATATGGCATGGATTCGGCGTATGCCTCGCAGCTTGTGTCCATGACAAATATTTTATCCGTTGTCACAATTCCGCTGGTTATGATATGTGCCACGATAGTATAGCATAGAATAAATTTTATTTGCATTTTTATGAAAACTATGGTATACTACCAAGATAAGGCAGGTGTATCTTATGCGGATTGGATTTATCGGCGCAGGACGTGCAGGCACCTCGCTTGCGCTTTATCTTGCGGACTTTGGTTTTTCATGCAGCGGTTTTTACAGCCGCACAAAAAAACACGCAGATGAGGCTGCAGAAAAAATAGGGGTAATAGCATTTGAAACGGCGGATTCTTTGATAGAAGCATCCGACATGGTTGTGCTTTCGGTTTCGGATGATGCCCTGCGTGCGGTCGCAGATGCAGTGCGGGCAGATGTTACGGGCAAATATATATTGCATCTGAGTGGCGCGCATACGAGTGAAAGCTTGGATACACTAAAAATGCGCGGCGCATTTACGGCCTCTCTCCACCCTGCATACACGTTTGCGGCGCGGCTCCAAAAGCCGGACGCAGTGCGGTTTGTAGCCGAGGGAGATCGGGAAGTTTTGGCGCAGTTTGAAAAACGAAATATTCCGCTTCTCCAAATAGAGAAGCAGGATAAACCGCTCTACCATGCGGCTGCGGTGTTTGCTTCCAATTATATTACGGCGCTTTCACATATTTCGGCAGGGATACTTGAAAAAATCGGTTTTCCCGAAGAAATTGCAAGGTCACTTTTTGAAGGCCTTTCCCACGCGGCAGTACATGCGGCGGCGAAAAATGGGGCAGAAAATGCCATTACAGGCCCCGTGGCAAGAGGCGATGTGACAACGATAAAGGCGCATCTGGATGCACTCGGGCAAGAAGAAACAGAAATTTATAAAGCATTGGCATGTGAAATATTACGCTTTGTAGCGGTGCCGAATCAAGAGCTTATAAAGGAGCTGATACAATGATTACAGTAGCAAAATTAAAGCAGATGAAAGAAAACGGGGAAAAGATTACGATGCTCACCGCATACGATTATCCGATGGCACGCCTTGTGGATGCGGCGGGAATTGATATGATATTAGTGGGCGATTCCGTAGGAAATACAACGCTTGGTTATAAAAACACAACGGCCGTTACGATGGAGGATATGCTCCACCATACAAAAGCGGTTACGCGCGCGGTGGAAAATGCACTCGTCGTTGCGGATATGCCGTTCCTTTCCTTTTCGGCGGGCGTACACGATGCAGTCGTCAATGCGGGCCGTCTGATTCGTGAGGGCGGGGCTAAGATGATAAAGCTTGAAGGCGGCGTGGAATTTGAAGCGGAGATTGCTGCTATTTTGCGTGCAGGAATTCCTGTGATGGGGCATCTCGGCCTTCTGCCGCAATCTGTAAACCGCTTTGGCTACAAGGTGCAGGGCAAGGAAGAAGCGGGTGCGAAAAAAATCATGGAAGATGCAAAGCTTTTAGACAGGCTTGGTGTTTCGGCCATTGTCCTCGAGTGCGTGCCTGCATCACTCGGCAAGGCGATAAGTGATGCTGTTTCCGTACCCACGATTGGTATTGGTGCGGGCGCAGGGTGCGATGGTCAGGTTTTGGTACTGCATGATATGTTAGGCTTATATCAGGGCAAGACCGCAAAATTTGTAAAGCAGTATGCCGCTATCGGCGCGGAAATCGGGCGCGCGGTAGGCGATTATATTGATGAAGTAAAAAAGGGCGCGTTCCCCGATGATGAACACGCATTTTAAGGTAGGGAAGTAGATATGCAAATTTTTAAGACAGTTGCGGAAACCGCAGCATATGCAGAAAAATGTAAAAAAGAAGGAAAAACCATCGGTTTTGTGCCGACGATGGGATATTTGCACGAGGGACACATTTCGCTTTTGGAGCGTGCGGTCAAAGAAAACGATATTGCGGGTATGAGCATCTTTGTAAATCCGACGCAGTTTGGTGTAGGCGAAGATTTCGCATCTTATCCGCGTGATTTGGCGCGCGATGCAAAAATGGCAGAGGCGGCAGGGGCGGACTTTCTGTTTGCACCCGAGGGCGAGGAAATGTACCCCGACGGGTATCAGACGTATACCGAGGTTGAACAGATTACGAAAAAGCTTTGCGGCATTTCGCGGCCGACGCATTTTCGCGGTGTGACGACGGTGGTGCAAAAGCTTCTCAATATCAGCCGTGCAGACCGCGCCTATTTCGGGCAGAAGGACGCGCAGCAGCTTCTGGTCATCCGCCGCATGGTAAAAGACCTCAATATGACGGTGGAAATTGTTGCCTGCCCCATTATCCGTGAGGCGGACGGCCTTGCCAAAAGCTCGCGCAATACCTATCTTTCCGAGGCAGAAAAGAAGGCGGCACTTTGCCTTTCTCGCAGCCTTTTTAAGGCGAAAGAAGCGATAGAAGGCGGGGAGACCGACGCGGGTAAGATTCGCGAGATCCTGGAAACGGGCATCGGTGCGGAGCCTTTGGCAGAGGTTGACTATATTTCGATTGTAGACACCGATCGGCTGGAGGAAACTGCCGAAATTTTAGAAAATAACACACTCATCGCACTCGCGGTACGCTTTGGCAAAACGCGACTGATTGATAACATTATGGTATAAGGGGAAGAAAAATGCAGATTTCAATGCTTGCAGGTAAAATTCACAGAGCCACCGTGACGGAGGCAGACTTAGAATATATGGGCAGCATCACCATTGATGAGAAGCTTTTAAAAGCATCGGGCATACGCCCGTACCAAAAGGTGCAGGTGGTGAATAATAATAATGGCGCGCGCATGGAAACGTATGCGATGCTCGGCAAAGCGGGCAGCGGCATTATTTGCTTAAACGGTGCGGCGGCACGCCTTGCACAAAAGGGCGATACTGTCATTATTATGGCGTTTGCGGATATGACACCCGAGGAGGCGGAAACACATACACCTAAGGTTGTGTTTGTGGACAAACAGAATCAAATTGTAGAGATTTAGGAGGAATGTGAAAATGCATTACAAAGAAGACTACAAAAATTTATACCCGGTGGCAGAAATTCGCGACATCAAGGATATGCTCAATCAAAGCTTGGAGCAATTTTCTGAGCGTACGGCTTTTTTGGTAAAGAAAAACGGAAAGTATGAGCCGATTACATACGCACAGTACGGCAAAGAGGTGCATGCGCTCGGTACAGCGCTTTGCCGCCGCGGTTTTAAGGGCAAGCGTATTGCCGTTATCGGCGAAAACCGCTACGAATGGGCGCTTTCTTATATGGCGATTGTCTGCGGCGTGGGCGTTGTGGTGCCGCTTGACAAGGAGCTGCCCGAGGCAGAGCTTATGGAGCTTATAAAAATCGCACAGCTGGATGCTATCTTCTATGCGCCGAAAAACGAAAAGATTGTCCAAAATGCGCCGATTGCACATAAATTTAACATGGAAACAGATATTCCTACGCTTTTGGAAGAGGGCGAAAAGGCACTTGTGGAAGGCGACAGAACCTATCTGGACGCGGAAATTGATCCCGAGGAAATGCAAATTCTTCTCTTTACCTCAGGCACAACGGCAAATTCCAAGGCCGTTATGCTCAATCACAGAAACATCGCCAAAAACTTAATGGGCATGTGCTCGATGACGTATACGGGAAAAGAGGACGTATTTTTGTCCGTTCTGCCCTTGCATCACACCTATGAATGTACCTGCGGTTTCCTTTGCGAAATTTATCGAGGCAGTGCGATTGCATATTGTGAGGGGCTTCGCTACATCACAAAGAATCTGGCAGAGAGTCAGGCAACCATGATGCTCGGCGTGCCGCTTTTGATAGAAACCATGTATAATAAAATTTGGGCGCAGGCGAAGAAATCAGGCAGAGACGGCAAGCTTCGTATGGGTATCAAAATCAGCCGTGCACTTTTAAAGGTCGGCATTGACGTGCGCCGCAAGCTTTTCCATGAAATTCATGAAACGCTCGGCGGTCACATGCGCCTTTTGATTGCGGGTGCCGCGGCAATTGACCCGAAGGTTGCAGAAGGACTTCGTGATTTCGGCATTGAAGTCATTCAGGGCTATGGCCTTACGGAATGTGCGCCGATTGCGGCTTTGAATCGTAATTGTAACTATAAGGATGATGCGGCAGGCTTGCCTTTGCCCGGTGTGGAAATTAAAATTGATTCGCCTGATGCGGAAGGCGTCGGCGAAATTGTGATAAAGGGCGAAAACGTCATGATGGGATATTATCAAAACCCCGAAGCGACCGCGGCAGTTCTTCGTGACGGCTGGTTCTATTCAGGGGACCTTGGCTACATTGACGAGGAAGGCTTCGTTCACATCACAGGCCGCAAGAAAAACGTAATCGTAACCAAAAATGGTAAAAACATTTTCCCCGAGGAAATTGAAACATATTTAAACCGCGCCCCGATTATTGCAGAATCCATGGTATACGGCGTGGATGCCGAAGACGGCGATATGATTGTAACCGCGCAGATTCTGCCTGACTTTGCAGAAGCAGAACGCATACTCGGTAAGGATTACAAAGATGAGGACCTTAAAAAAGCCGTGGATGCCGCTGTTTTGGAGGTCAATCACAGTCTGCAGGGCTACAAGCGTGTGGCGGATGTGATTATCCGAAAAGAGGAATTTACAAAAACGACGACAAAGAAAATTAAAAGACATGTAGAAATCGCAAAGCAACATAAGCAGTAAAATCAGTAAAACTGTCCCGAATTTGCAAAGAGAGCAAATTTCGGGGCAGTTTTTAAAAAAGATTTGTTTCTTTCCCCAAGAGGCATTGACAGAAAGCAAAGTTTGTATTACAATAATATATGCATGTTTATGTCGAGATTTTGAGAATCAGATGATATTTTATGTGATTTAAACTTGTAAACGCGAAGGAGTGTTATGATGTATAAGATTGTCCGAAAAAAAGAATTAAATCCTACCGTAACGCAAATGGAAATCGAAGCACCGCTTGTTGCGAAAAAAGCAAAGCCGGGGCAGTTTATTATTTTGCGCGTCTGTGAGGATGGGGAACGTATTCCGCTCACGGTAGCAGGAACAAATCCGATGGAAGGTACTGTAAAAATCATATTCCAGCTTGTCGGTGCAACCACCATGCTGCTCGGCAAAAAGAAGGAAGGGGAATACATACAGGATTTCGTAGGGCCTTTAGGTGTTGCCACACATACGGATGGCATTAAAAAGGTATGCATTATCGGCGGCGGCGTCGGTTGTGCGATTGCGATGCCTGTAGCAGAGGAATTTCATCGCCTCGGTGCGGATGTAACCGCAATCGTAGGCTTTAGAAATAAAGACCTTGTGATTTTGGAGGATGAATTTAAATCGTTTTCCGACAAAATGGTTTTGATGACGGACGACGGCTCCTACGGAAGACATGGCAATGTAACAGTGCCTTTGAAGGAAATGCTTGATAGCGGCGAGACCTTTGATATGATTATCACCATCGGCCCGCTGATTATGATGAAGTTTGTCGTTGCAACTGCAAAACCCTATGGCGTTCCCGTAACGGTTTCTATGAATCCGGTAATGGTAGACGGCACAGGCATGTGCGGCGGATGCAGACTGACGCTTTGCCAAGACGGCAAGCGCGTAACGAAGTTTGCATGTGTTGACGGGCCTGATTTTAACGGATACGAGGTTGATTTTGATGAGGCGATGTCCCGCGGCAGAACGTACTCTGATTTTGAGCGTCACGCCTATGAAGAAACTTGTAATCTGTTTAAGAAAGCGTGAGGAGGGGTAAAAATGGCTATCAATCCGAAAAAACATGAAATGCCGAATCAACCGGCAGAGGTAAGAGCACATAATTTCAGCGAGGTTGCACTCGGATATACTGTCGAAATGGCGGTGGCAGAGGCGGAGCGTTGCATAAACTGCAAAAATCGTCCCTGCGTTACGGGCTGCCCTGTAAATATTGAAATTCCTGATTTTATTTCGCATATCAAAAACGGTAAATTTGAGGAGGCATATCAGATCATTGCAAAATCGTCCTCTTTGCCCGCGGTATGCGGCCGCGTATGTCCGCAGGAAACACAATGCGAGAGTAAGTGTACCCTCGGCATTAAGTTTGAGCCTGTCGGTATCGGCAGACTGGAAAGATTCGTTGCAGACTGGCACAATGAAAACGTGAAGGAAGAGCCGAAAAAAGCTGCATCTCTCGGCCAGAAGGTCGCAATTGTCGGCTCAGGCCCTTCGGGACTTACTTGTGCGGGCGATCTTGCCAAAAAGGGCTATGACGTAACGGTTTACGAAGCACTGCATACAGCGGGCGGCGTTTTGGTATACGGCATTCCTGAATTTCGTCTGCCGAAAAAAATTGTTGCCAAAGAGGTCGAAGGATTAAAAGCGCTCGGCGTAAATGTAGTGCCGAACGTGGTTATCGGTAAGACCTTGACGATAGATGAGCTCTTTGATGAAGGCTTTGAAGCCGTGTTTATCGGCTCAGGCGCAGGCCTTCCCAATTTCATGGGCATCCCGGGTGAATCCTATAAGGGTGTGTACTCGGCAAACGAGTTTTTAACAAGAAGCAACTTGATGAAGGCATACCTTGATAATGCCACAACGCCTATTATGAAGGGCGGCAAGGTTGCGGTTGTCGGCGGCGGCAATGTAGCGATGGATGCCGCAAGAACGGCGCTTCGCCTCGGTGCGGAAAAGGTATATATTGTATATCGTCGCTCCATGGATGAGCTGCCTGCAAGACGTGAAGAGGTTGAACACGCCATGGAGGAAGGCATTGATTTTCGTCTTCTTTGCAATCCTGTGGAAATCCACGGTTACCAAAATGCGGAGGACCCGCGTGACCCGAAAAACGGCTTTGTTACAGGCATGACCTGCATTAAAATGGAGCTTGGCGAGCCGGATGAAAAGGGAAGAAGAAGGCCTGTTGCGGTGGAAGGCTCCGAGTTTTTACTGGAGGTCGATACCGTTGTCATGTCCATCGGCACGTCCCCGAATCCGCTTATTAAGGATACAACAGATGGCCTTGAGGTCAATGCACGCGGCGGTATCATAGTAAGCGAGGATGGCCTGACTTCAAGAAATGGCGTTTACGCAGGTGGTGACGCTGTTACAGGTGCCGCTACGGTTATCTCGGCGATGGGCGCAGGTAAAACGGCAGCAAAGGCTATTGATGAATTTTTAACTGCGAAAAGATAAAAAAGAGAGTACGTGTTATGTAAAAAAGGGATGTAAAAAAAGTCCAGATCGCAAAAAGGCAAAAATATCAAGGGAAAATAGTGAATGTTTGCCATACTATTTGTTAAAGAAGCAGAAAA
>JAZNLF010000208.1:0-7612 GCA_045578945.1 Clostridia bacterium
CAGCATCAGAATAATTGTAATCACTTGACCGATTCCGCTTAAGCTTGTTAAATCTGCCGTATTAAATCCCGCAGTTCTCGGTGTTACCGACTGAAACATGGAATTTAATATTCTTTCCGACACAGGCAAATCATTAAACTCTGCAAAGTAAAAATATATTGATGGTAGCATTATCAAAAAGAGTGTGGCTGATAATACAACCTTTGTCTGCATACGGTATTTCTTTATATGGTGTTTATTTGTCTTTATATCTTCCCATACAAGAAAACCAATACCGCCTATGATAATGAGAAGCATTATAACTGCGTTTATTAACGGCTGCGCAGAATATGATGTAAGCGATGAAAAGGGTGACACAGTTCCCATCAGGTCAAAGCCTGCATTACAAAAAGCCGATACAGAATGAAATATACTGAGCCAAATCCCCTTGATACCAAAAACTCTGCAAAACACTGTAGAAAGCAAAATGGCACCTATAAGCTCAATTATAAAAGTTGTCTTTAGTATAAATCCTGTAAGTCTTACAATTCCACCAACCTTTGGCGCTGCTATTGCATCCTGCAGAGTGCTTCTTTGCATAAGACTTATTTTTCTTCCGGCAAGCATTGCCATTGCAACAGACAGGGTTACAATTCCAAGACCACCGACCTGAATGAGCAAGAGTATTATAAACTGGCCGAACATCGACCAATGCAAAGCCGTATCATGTACTACAAGTCCTGTTACACATACCGCAGATGTCGATGTGAATAATGCATCGGAAAATGGTGTCATATCTCCGCTTGCTGATGAAATCGGAAGCATTAAGAAAAGTGTTCCTAAAATTATCGCTCCGGCAAAGCCGAATAGTATTATCTGAGAAGAAGAAAAATGCTTCTTAATTTTTGCAGCCATAATCAAAACCACCGTTCATGTATATCTTCTTTTCTATTATCATTCTATTATAATATCTTTTAAGATGGTATTAACGGTTAAACATCCATATTAAGATTGTATTAAGAATAAAAAAGAACAATTTAGATATCATCTAAATTGTTCTTTTTCTGGTGCGCCATCAGGGACTCGAACCCGGGACCCACTGATTAAGAGTCAGTTGCTCTACCAGCTGAGCTAATGGCGCATTTGTCAAGCGACTTTGTTATTATAGCACAGCAAAATGAACTTGTCAAGCGTTTTTTTGAAAAAATTTTCCACACATGAAAAAAGTTATGCGTGGGAGTCTAAAAACAATGTCCCTACACGATGCACATCGCCTGCACCCATTGTTAAAATCATGTCGCCCGCCACGGCGTTTTCACGTAAGTACGCAGCACAGGCATCAAAAGAAGGCATATACAAGGCATTTGGAATTGCATCAGCAAGGTCTTTTGCGCTGACAAGCCCCGTATCCTTTTCTCTGGCGGCATAAATATCTAAAATAAGCGGTTTTGCATCCTGAAGGACATCTACAAATTCGGAGAACAATGTTTTTGTACGCGTGTATGTGTGCGGCTGGAACACGCACCAAACGCGTCCCGAGACGGATGCGGCGGCAGTTTTTAAGGTTGCGCGGATTTCTGTCGGATGATGCGCGTAATCATCAATTACAAGAATGCCGTCTTTCGTACCCTTTTTTTCAAAACGACGGCCTACGCCGACAAAAGCGGCAAGACCTTCGCAAATAGCGTCAAAGGAGATGCCGACGAAACGTGCCGCGGCAATCGCGCAAAGCGCGTTGGAAATATTGTGTGCGCCTGCCACGCCGAGGTGAACAGTGCCAAGCGTGGTGCCGCGTTCGATGACATCAAAGGAAAAGAAGCCGTTTTCTTCCGTAATATTTTCGGCCGTATAGTCTGCATTTCTCTCTTTTGAGCATGTAAGTATGGTTTTCGGGACATCCCTGATGGCGTCGCGTGTGTTTTCATCATCTAAATTAATGACCACAGCGCCATGGTCGGGTGTCAGGCACGCCAAATCGCGGAAGGCATCTTTAATTTCCGCCAAATCACGAAAATAGTCAAGATGGTCTGCCTCAATATTTAAAATAATATTCACAAGCGGGAAAAAACGCAGAAAGCTTCTGTGGTATTCGCAAGCTTCACATATAAAATGAGGACTTTGCCCGACGCGGATATTTCCGCCGATGGCAGGTAATTCGCCGCCGATAGAAACCGTAGGATCTAAGGAAGCGGAAAGCTCAATGTGCGTGAGCATCGACGTCGTGGTCGTTTTCCCATGTGTACCTGCTACGGCAATCGGGTATTTATAAAGCTTCATAATCGCACCCAAAAGTGTAGCGCGGTCTAAAACGATGGCGCCCGAGTCTACAGCGGCGCAAAGCTCTTCGTTATCCGGACGAATGGCGGCCGAATAGACTACAAGGGAAGGATTTTGAATGTTTTCGGCGCGTTGCCCTATGTATATCTTGGCACCTTGCATAGAAAGCTTGTCTGTAATGTGTGAACGCCCTGTGTCAGAACCGCTGACAGAAAAACCGCGATCCATTAAAATTTGTGCAAGCCCACTCATGCTGATGCCACCGATACCGATAAAGTGTACAAGCGAACCTTTTGGAAGTGCAGAAAGCGCAAAAGTAGACAAAAAATCAATTCCTTTCGTTCTATGTAGGGGAGTTTATTTCCCATTAAAATCATATTCTAATTCTATTATATACTAAAATCGAAAAAAATTACAATAAAAACTTTAAATTTTGTTGAAATTTTCTTTTCTTTCTGTTACAATAATATAATAGATGGGGACAGACAACCGCTTCGTACCCACGAAAGAGGAGGAAAAGTTATCATGGAAATCTCTGACATCCGCGTAAGGCGGATGACGGCAGAAGGTAAAATGAAGGCTGTTGTTTCCGTGACCTTTGACAATGCACTCGTTATTCACGACATCAAAGTAATTGAAGGCCAGGACAAGCTTTTTATTGCTATGCCCAGCCGTCGAACACCGGAAGGTGTGTTTAAGGACATCGCACACCCTATTCATGCAGATATGCGTGAAATGCTGCAGAAGGCAATCTTGGAGAAATACCAGGAAATGCTTTCTGAGACAGACGAAATATAAATAGGTGTGCAGCATAAAAGGCAAATGATATTTCATTTGCCTTTTATGCTGATGGTACAAAGCGCCCCCAATAAAGAAAGGACTGAATGAATATGGGAAATACAACTGCAATCATTCTCGCAGCAGGAAAGGGAACGCGTATGCGTTCGTCGCACGCAAAGGTTGTACATCGCGTAGCGCAAAGACCTATGATTTCATGGGTAAATGCAGTATGCCGTGAGGCAGGTGCAGATAAAACGATCGCTATAGTCGGACATAAAAAGGAAGAGGTACAGGAAGTGCTGGGGATGGATGCTATGTATGTCGAGCAGACCGAGCTTCTTGGCACAGGGCATGCCGTAATGCAGGCTGCACCACTTTTGGAGGACGATGACACCATTATTATATTAAGCGGTGATGTGCCGCTTGTGCAAGCGAAGACCATCAAAGAGGCGTTAGCGTTTCATCAGGAAAATGAATACGCGGTTACTGTTTTGGCAGCTGTTTTGGATAATCCCTTTGGTTATGGGCGTATCGTGCGCGATGGCAAGGGCGATTTGCGCGGCATTACGGAAGAACGCGACGCGGACGATGAAATACGCCAAATCCGTGAGGTAAACAGCGGTATGTATTGCTTCGATGCAAAGGCACTCAAAGAAGCCCTTTCGGAGCTTCGCCCCAATAACGCGCAAGGCGAGTATTACCTGACAGATACCATCTCTATCTTGCGTACAAAAGGGCAAAAGGCAGGCGTTTTTTGCATGGAAAATCCCGAAGAGCAAAATGGTGTAAATGATATGCTGCAGCTTTATGAGGCAGATAAAATCATGCGCCGCAGAATCTGCCAAAAGCATATGGCAGAGGGCGTATATATCTGGGATATTGAAAATACTTATATTGCGCCGGATGTTGTAATCGGCCAAGGAACAGAAATTCGCCCCGGTTGTATTTTAAACGGCAGTACGGTGATTGAGGAAGATACTGTAATCGGGCCGAATACAACGATTGAAAACTGCAGAATCGGTCGTGGTACAACTGTGGCAAATTCCGTTTTGAAGGATAGCGTTGTCGGCGAAAAAACAAATGTAGGGCCGTTTGCATATGTCCGCCCCGGCAGTAAAATCGGGAATGGCTGTAAGGTGGGCGATTTTGTTGAAATTAAAAACGCCACTTTAGGCGATGGAACAAAGGCATCACATCTTACATATGTCGGCGACTCTGTGGTCGGCCAGCGTGTAAACTTCGGCTGCGGTACAGTTACGGTTAACTATGACGGCAGCGCAAAATATAAAACACTCATTGGCAATGATGCATTTATCGGTTGTAACACAAATCTTGTTGCACCCGTAAGTGTTGGTGACGGCGCGTATATCGCGGCAGGCTCTACCATTACGGATGAAGTACCGGGTGAAACGCTTGCAATTGCACGCGCACGGCAGGTTATCAAGGATAACTGGACGGACAAGAGAAAGAAAAAATAAGGACCATTGCCCATGTAGCGGCAGAATGGAGAACGGTATGGCAAAAATCAAGCAGCTTGCGCAGGACGTTGCGGCACAAATTGCAGCGGGAGAGGTCGTGGAGCGTCCCGCTTCCGTTGTGAAAGAATTAACTGAAAATTCCATAGATGCAGGCGCCACCCATATAACGGTGGAAATTCGGCGCGGCGGCATCACGCTCATTCGCGTGACGGATGACGGATGCGGCATTGCGGAAGAAGATGTGGCAACGGCGTTTTGCCGCCATGCAACCAGTAAAATTGAAACGGGGGAGGACCTCGAGCGCATCCATACGCTTGGATTTCGCGGTGAGGCGCTTTACAGTATTGCGGCGGTGTCACGCGTGGAAATGGTCACGCGTGAGGCGGCGAGCGAGCTTGGTACACGTATTTTGGTGGATGCAGGCGAAATTGAGGATTTTACCCCTGCAGGCTGTCCGCGCGGTACGACCGTGATGGTGCGCGATATTTTTTATAATACACCTGCACGTATGAAGTTTTTAAAGCGTGACGGGACAGAGGCGGGCTATGTAGAAGATACGCTTCGAAAGCTTGCACTTGGAAGACCTGATATCTCATTTCGTTTTATTCATAATGGCAAGGAAATCTTTTTCTCGCCCGGTGACGGCAATTTGCAAAATGCAGTCAGCGCTATATACGGGCGTGATTTTGCAGATGCGATGCTTCCGGTGGAATATGAAGGGGACGGCGTGAAAATCAGCGGCCTTATCGGGAAAAGTGAACTTACGCGCCCGAATCGCACCATGCAAATTTTTTATGTAAATGGACGCACAGTTATGCATAAAAGCTTTTACACGGCGCTTTCTGAGGCGTATCATGGCCAGGTCATGACAGGGCGTTTCCCTGTCTGTGTACTATTTTTATCCGTTCATCCCGCTTTTTGTGATGTGAACGTACATCCGGCGAAGCTTGAAATTAAGTTTGCTGAGGACAAACCGATTTTTGATGCGGTATATTGGGGCTCGAAAAATGCGCTGTATGCAATTCGGGACACACGAAAGTTTCAGGTGGAAAAACCCGCGGCGCCGAAAGCGCCTTTGGCAGAACAAATCACGATAACGCCGCCTGTAAAAAGGGCGGAGCCGATTTTCACTGCCCGCAAAGTGACGGAGGCAAGGATAGAGCCAAAAGTGCAAACTGTTCTGCCCAAAAAGGAAGAAAATGGACCTATGCGTGTAGAAGAGCCGGAAGTGATACCACCGCCGAAGGTACCATTGCCGTCAGAAATTGCGGCAGAGGCACCAAAGACGGAAAAACCGACGTTTCGCATTATCGGCCAAGCGTTTGATACATATATTTTAGCGCAAAAAGGGGAAGCGCTTTTGCTGGTAGACCAGCATGCTGCGCACGAGCGCATCATCTATAATCAGCTTCTTTTATCACTCGAAGAAAAGCGTGTAGACAGCCAGATGCTGCTGATGCCGATTACCGTGCGCTTGACAGGCACGGAAATGGCAATCTTTCAAGCGAATACGAAGCTTTTGGCTGAAATTGGGTTTGATGCGGAGGAATTTGGTACAAATCTCGTGAAAATCGGCATGGTGCCGACGCCGCTTACAGACGCGGATATCAGCGCGGCATTTTTGGAAATTTTAGAAAACATAGCAGCATCAAAGCATGATTTAAAGACGTCGGCGCAATCGTATGCTTTATATGGTATTGCATGCAAAGCGGCAATGAAGGCAGGGAAGACGTTGTCCCTAAAGGAGCAGGAAGCGCTGGTCGCGGAAGCTCTGTCGCTCGAAGGCGTTGCAACCTGTCCGCACGGACGACCGATTATTATGACATTGACACAAAAACAAATTGAAAAACAGTTTAAGCGAATTGTGTAAATATGCGTAGAGACAACAAGATAAAGGAGAATGAAGATGAGTATTTTCGACGTATTGGCGCTAATTGGCGGACTGTGCCTGTTCTTATTCGGCATGGATTTGATGGGGGATGCCTTAGAGCGCCGCGCAGGCGGAAGCTTACGCGCAATTTTAGGTAAGCTTACGAACAATAAGCTCACAGGGTTTCTGACGGGGCTTGGCGTCACCTCCATTGTCCAAAGCTCCTCGGCCACAACGGTTATGGTCGTCGGCTTTGTAAACTCGGGACTTATGACACTGCGCCAATCCATCAATGTTATCATGGGTGCCAACATCGGAACGACAATTACGGCATGGATATTAAGCTTGGGCGGCATTTCGAGCGATAATATTTTCATGCAGCTTTTAAAGCCCACGTCTTTTACGCCGGTACTCGCCCTCATCGGTATTTCTATGCTGATGTTCGGGAAAAACAGTAAAAAGAGAGACACGGCGACCATTTTATTAGGATTTGCAACACTCATGTTTGGCATGGATACGATGACAGATGCGGTTTCGGGCCTTAAGGATATTCCTGCATTCCAAAATCTCTTTCTTATGTTCCAAAACCCGATTTTAGGCGTTTTGGTCGGCGCGGTTTTAACGGCAGTTATTCAAAGCTCGTCTGCGTCCGTCGGTATTTTGCAGGCGCTTGCTGTTACGGGCAGTGTTACGTATGCGGCGGCAATTCCGATTATCATGGGGCAAAATATCGGTACTTGTATTACCGCAATTTTATCCTCCTTCGGCACAAACAAAAATGCAAAACGCGCGGCAATTGTGCATTTGTCTTTTAATGTTATCGGTACAGTTGTATGGCTCGCCGTATTCAGTATCATTTCCATGACGCTAAAGCCGCTGATATTAAGTGAAGCTGTGTCGCATGCCGGTATTGCGGTTTGCCACTCAATCTTCAATATTCTTTGTACGGCAATGCTCTTGCCCGCAAGCGGTATTTTGGAGAAAATTGCATACAAAATTGTACCTGAGAATAATAAGAAAGACGAAATTGTTGCTCTGGACGAGCGCCTTATTCAAACACCTTCTCTGGCGCTGCAGCAATGCAATGCCATGATTGTTAAAATGGCACAGCTTGCAACGGAAGCATTTCAAAAGAGCTTGGGGCTTGTAAAAGAATATGATGCAGAGGTGGCAGAAAGCATTCGCGAGGCGGAGGACAAGGTTGACAAGCTGGAGGATATCCTTGGTG
>JAZNLF010000209.1:0-6310 GCA_045578945.1 Clostridia bacterium
CCTGTGTACGCGTAATCTGGCGATTTAACGTTGCGTGCAGGACGTATTTTATCGTATCCTCGCGGATATTCTGTATCATTTCTTCAATCATGTCATAGCCGACAATCTTGTATTCCGTGACAGGGTCATGCTGGCCATACGCGCGAAGGGCAATGCCCTGGCGAAGCTGATCCATATCGTCGATATGTGCCATCCAGCGTGTATCTACGGCACGAAGAAGAACAACGCGCTCCAGTTCACGCATAGCCTCTGTACCGAATTCTGCCTCTTTTGCCTCATAAAGCGCCATGGCGTGCTGCAAAAGCTTTTCGGAAAGCGCAGGCTTTTCCATGGACTCTATATCGGTTTTGGAAAGAGCGATGGGAGAAAAAATCGAAGCGTAAAATTCCAAAAGACCTGCCATATTCCAGTCGGCGGGGTCGGCCGCGTCGGAAACATATACGTCGAGCATGCTCTCCACAGTATTTTCAATCATTTTCACAATAACGTCTTTTAAGTCCTCGCCACGGAGTACCTGTTGACGCTGGGCGTAAATCGTTTCGCGCTGCATGTTCATAACATCGTCATACTGCAATACGTTTTTACGAATCTGGAAGTTATTGCCCTCTACCTTTTTCTGGGCATTTTCGATTGCTTTGGAGAGCATATTGTGCTCAATCGGCTCGTCATCGCGAAGGCCTAATGCACCGACAACGCCCGCAATGCGGTCAGAGCCAAAGCGGCGCATCAAATCATCCTCCAAGGAAATGTAAAAGCAAGACTGCCCCGGGTCACCCTGACGACCGCTTCGGCCGCGAAGCTGGTTGTCAATACGGCGTGATTCGTGGCGCTCCGTACCGATGATAAACAAACCGCCGAGTGCAACCACCTCGTCATGCTCCTTTGCCACCACTGCGCGATGCTTCTCGTAAAGCTCTCCGTAGATGCGGCGTGCATTTAAAATCTCTTCGTCCGTCGTTTCGGCAAAACTTGTTGCTTCGTTTATGAGCGCATCGGGAATTTCCATTTTTGCCATATCGTTTTTTGCTAAAAATTCAGCATTACCGCCAAGCACAATGTCCGTACCGCGTCCCGCCATATTCGTTGCAATGGTGACGGCACCGCGCTTACCTGCTTGTGCAATAATTTGCGCTTCACGGCTATGGTATTTCGCATTCAGTACCTCGTGACGGATGCCGCGACGGCGCAGCATACTGCTGAGTTTTTCGGAATTTTCAATGGTAATGGTACCCACCAAAACAGGTTGCCCCGTCTTATGAAGTGCTTCAATCTGATTTACAACCGCATCAAGCTTTGCCTGCTCGTTTTTATAAACGCGGTCAGGCAGATCCTTGCGGGCAAGCGGACGGTTTGTGGGGATTTCCACAACGTCAAGACTGTAAATACCCTGAAATTCAGCTTCCTCGGTTTTCGCAGTACCTGTCATACCCGAGAGCTTTTTATAAAGACGAAAATAATTCTGGAAGGTAATGGTAGCAAGCGTTTTATTCTCATGCTCGACCTTTACGCCTTCCTTCGCCTCAATGGCCTGATGCAGCCCATCACTGTAGCGGCGGCCAATCATAATACGGCCTGTAAATTCGTCTACAATTAAAACTTCGCCGTCTTTTACAACATACTCGCGGTCACGCATCATGGTGCCGTGTGCACGGAGCGCCTGATTGATATGATGCGAAAGCGTCATATTTTCAGGGTCTGCCAGATTTTCAACATTAAAATACTGCTCCGCCTTTTTGGTGCCGCGCGCCGTTAGAGTAGCGGTGCGTCCTTTTTCATCTATGATATAATCTGCATCGGGGTCTTCTTCAATCGACTTTGTATCGGTTTCGATAATACGCTTTTGGCGCAGGGTTAGAACAAAGCGGTTTGCCTTGTCATATAAATCCGTGGATTTGTCACCCATACCGCTTATAATAAGCGGCGTACGCGCTTCGTCAATCAAAATAGAGTCCACTTCATCGACGATGGCAAATGCGTGACCGCGCTGCACCATGTGCTCTTTATAAATAACCATGTTATCACGCAGATAATCAAAGCCCATTTCGTTATTGGTGCCGTAGGTAATGTCGGCCGCATATGCTTTTTGCTTTTCCTCAGGGTCCATCTGCGGCACAACAAGGCCGACCGTAAGCCCTAAAAAGCGATGGATTTTCCCCATCCACTCACTGTCACGGCGCGCTAAATAGTCATTGACCGTGACGACGTGTACGCCTTCACCCGTGAGTGCATTTAAGTAGGAAGGCAACGTTGCCACAAGCGTTTTGCCTTCGCCTGTTCGCATTTCGGCAATACGCCCCTGATGGAGCACAATGCCGCCGATAAGCTGCACGGGGAAGTGGCGCATACCGAGAACGCGGTCAGACGCCTCACGCACAGTTGCAAATGCTTCGGGCAGGATATCATCCGTCGTTTCGCCGTTTTTAAGGCGATTTTTAAATTCTTCTGTTTTCGCTGTAAGTTCCGCATCACTCAAAGCGCGGTATTCCGCTTCAAGGGATAGGATTTTATCTACCAGCGGGCGAATCCGCTTAATTTCTCTTTCGCTGTAATCGCCGAATATTTTTTGTAAAAGTCCCAAAAGTATCAATCCTTTCTGACTAAGTATACCAATATTACTTTATTATACCATTTATTTTAAGGAATTACAAGAGTTTTTTATTGCTTGACACGTTGAAGTTTTGTATGCTACAATTAAAATATCGTTATATGAGATGGGGAGACGAAAGAATGAAGAAAGTAGTCAGTATTTTTTTGGGATTGGTAGTTTTGCTCAGCTCGATGTGCGCAGAGGCGGTTTCGTTTGCGTCACAAGCAAAAGCGCTGTATGATCTAGGCCTTCTAAAAGGGACAGGAGAGGCGTTTAGCATAGAATGGCTTGAGGCGGACAGATGTGCCACAAGAACAGAAATTTGCATAACGGTTGTACGAATGCTTGGGCGGGAAGAAAAGGCGCACTATCAGGCAAATCCGCATCCGTTTGGTGATGTACCGCAATGGGCATCGAACTATATCGGATGGCTCTATGAAAATTATTTAGTCAATGGTATGGGAGATACATATTTTGGCGCAGGAGAAACGGCGACGATGGCGCAGTTTGCCACGATGCTCCTTCGCGTGCTCGGGTATGACGACAGCGTGGGGGATTTTTCTTACGAAAACGCGGTAAACTTTGCGAAGGGGAAGGGACTTTTGCCCGCGACTGCCGCGGCAGACGGCGCGCTTTTGCGGCGCGATATGATAGAAATGTGCTATCGTGCGCTGCAAACCAATATAAATAATTCGGCAAGACCTTTAATTCGTAAGCTTTGCGAGGAAGGTGCCGTCTCAAAACTCACGGCTGAGACAAGCGGCATTTTAAAGAAAAAAACAATTTCGGATGCATTCCCTGATGTGCCGTCCACACTGGGTACAATTTCGGCAAAAAAGACGGCGGAAGGCATTACGTTAAAACTTGACAAAGAGGCGGAAAATTACGGATTACGAATTTTTATGATGGAAGAAAACAGCAGCGCACTGCACGAAATTAAACAATCGGGTGCGGTGTACTTCCAAAAAGGAAAAATAGAGTATTACGGCGGGAGCGCAGGCTATGTATCCGAGCTTAATATTTACGGTCTTGATAAAGCGAAGAAGTATTCGTTTATTGTTTTAAAAACCTCCAGCGAGGGCGAGCTTTACCTGACAATCGGGAAAAGCGAGCCTTGCGAGATATAGAAAGGATGGCGTACACATGAAAAGAATCGGAAGTTTAATTTTATGTATCATAGCACTATGCACCGCACTTCCCACATGTGCATATACGCTGCAGCCTGCGCTGAAATATAGTAACGCGGGGACGTTCCCGCTTTGGACGGAGGAAAGCTATTACAGTTCCCCTGTCATCACAGATTTAGATGGTGACGGGCGGCGTGAAATCGTGTTTTCAAATTATACAATCACGCTTTTGGATGCACCCACAGGGGAAATAAAGTGGAAGGTCAATTCGGGACATGACAGAAGCAGTGCTTTGGTTGAGGTTGGCGGCAATAATGGCCACACATGGAGCACACCTGAAATTGCAGACGTGGATGGTGACGGTAATTTGGATATTATCACCGCGCACGGGCATGGCCTGATATCCGTTTTAAATCGTGACGGCTACTTTGTGCAGGGCTGGCCGCGCATTGTCACAGACGCATCGGTGCGTTCTTTGGTTGTTACGGATTTGGATGGGGACGGCCGTGTGGAAATTATTGCAGGCGTCGGCGTGGAAGGCAATACAAGTGTTTACGTATATAATTATGACGGTTCTCTGCGTGCAGGCTGGCCGCAGATACAAGGCCAAAACGGCGCGGTAAGCTGGACGTACGGCATTTTTATGGACACCATAGAAACCGCGGATTTGGACGGAGATGGTGTGCAGGAAATCATTGTGCCTTCCGATCTTTCTTACGTTTCCGTATTTCGGGCGGACGGAACGCCATTTCCTGCCAATGCGGACGTTTTCGGGAAGAAAAACTGGGGACAGATTTCCTTGTTTGAGGACTATGCCGCCGAAATCCGAAACGATAATCAGGGCTGGGGCTTTGCGGTGACCGGAAATGAGCTTCGGGAGGAGCTTTATAAGGGCGAATTCGGGCACGCAAAGGCAAAGGTGTATGATGTCGATAGTGACGGCAAGCAGGAAGTGATTGTCACCACCGTTATGTGTAACCGAAAATATGCACCCGTATATCCGCCGACGGAATATATGACGGTGGCGATTTTAAATGCAGACCGCACGCGTTATAAAAATAGCATGCTTGGCTATGATTGGGAAGTATTACCGATGGACCTTGGCAAGCCCCTATATCATAACAGTACAATGATTACCTCGGGCGTGTTCCAATCACCGACCATCAGCGATATAGACGGGGATGGAAAGGTTGAAATTTTGTTTAATTCCTATAACGGAAAGATGCATTGCTTTAATCTATACAAAGAAGAACCCTATGCCTGGCCGTATAGCCTTACAAAGAGAACCAGTCCGCAGTTTGAATATGCATCTCCCGCTGTGTGTGTAGATGTGGATTTTGATGGAAAGAAAGAAGTTATTTTTACTTCGTTTTATGATGAAAAACAAGGCTATGGAATTGTACGCGGGTATCTTTACATTTTGAATTATGAAGGGAAGCTTTTACATAAGATTCAGTTGCCGGACACCAAAGAGCCGGGCATGTACGCAAACGGCAGTATGGCAGAGCCTGCAGTTAGTGATATAGACGGCGACGGCGCCTATGAAGTGATTATCAATACCCTCCACGGCGCCATCGCAGTTTACGATTTATAAAAATTACAGTTCTAATTCCTTTTGCATGAGCGCTACGTATTCCGCAGCGTTCTCTGCATTTGCGGCAATTTCCGCCTCGGTCAGCTCGCGGCGGATTTTGGCCGGGCTGCCCATGACCATGCTGCCGTCGGGAATCTCCGTGCCGCCCGTGACAAGTGCGCCTGCGGCAATCAGACAGTTTTTGCCGATTTTTGCCCCATCCAGTACGATAGCACCCATTCCAATGAGTGTATTATCCCCGATGGTGCAGCTATGTAAAATTGCGCCATGGCCGACCGTAACGCCCTTGCCAAGCGTTAGCGGCAAATTCTCGGATACGTGCAAAACTGCACATTCCTGCACATTGGTGTCATCCCCCAAAACAATCGGTGCCATATCGCCGCGTAATACGGCGTTATACCATATGGATACACGATTTCCGAGCGTGACATCGCCTTTTACGACGGCACCCTCTGCAATAAAAAGTGTTTTCATGATTTTGTTGTTCCTTTCGCAAAAATTTCTTTGTAATATTATTGCATTTTTTGCGAATTTTGTCAACAAAAACTTGACAAAAATTTGGGTTTGGGATAAGATTATTAAAAATGCGTGGAGGCAAAAATGATTTACTTAGATAACAGTGCAACAACAAGGCCGTGCAAAGAAGCGATGGAGGCTTTTCATAAAACGGCGGAAACAGTATATGGAAACCCGTCCTCCGTGCATAAAATGGGTGTAGCGGCAGGCGCCGTGCTTTCGGATTCCCGCCGTATTGCGGCAGAGAAAATGCATGCGGATGAGAGCAGTATCTTTTTTACAAGCGGCGGCACGATGGGGGATAACCTGGCGCTTTTTGGTGCCGTAAATCCAAAACGCGGCGGTAAAATTGTTACAACGGCAGTTGAACATCCTGCCGTGAAAAACGCGTGCGATGCGCTTTCGAAAATGGGGATGGAGGTTGAGTATGTCCTCCCGGGGCGTGACGGCGTGGTATCGGCAGAGGCAATAGAAAAGGCGCTTACG
>JAZNLF010000210.1:0-4215 GCA_045578945.1 Clostridia bacterium
GCCGACCTACTGCATTTCGAGTGCAGACCCTTCAACCACTTGGGTACATCTCCAGATATGTTTGAACTCCGATTTGACGGAGAAAAAACTGAGCAAATTATAAAATTTTGTTAGAAAAGTGTTAGAAATGGCTAGAAAAACCGCTAGATAAGGTTGTAAAAACAAGGTTTGAACCTCGCCTAAAACCGCACGGTTAAGCCATTTGTGAGGGTATAGTTACAGTGTAACCGAGGGGATTTCGAGGGGGTTTGCGTTTTCAGGCACATTACAGCCTTCATCTACGTGTGTCAAAGAACTGCTGCAACAGTTCGGCACACGGCGTTTCATCAATTCCATAATAGATTTCTGTTTGCGAAGACTGGGTTTTTGTTACAGGCGCATATGCGCCGCAATAAAGACGTCGAATACGTGCGGCCGAAATAGCAGCCATACACATCGGGCAGGGCTCTAAGGTAACATAAAGGTCGCAATCCGTAAGACGCCAATCTCCAAGCTGCGCGCAAGCACGCCGAATTGCCAATATTTCAGCGTGGGCGGTGGGATCGGAAAGACATTCGCGTTCATTATGTGCGGATGCAATCACAACACCGTTTCGCACCACAACTGCACCGACGGGTATTTCCGGCACATGTTTTTCTAAAGCCTGTTTCGCAACAAAGAGTGCTTCCTGCATAAAAACATTCAAAATTACAGTCCCCTTTTACGTCAACGTAATGTAGTATACCATATTTTTGTGTGTACGTCAACAACTTTTTTACAAAGCTTTGGGATTTTCGAGCGAAAATGCCTCGGGCAAAAGTGCGGACAGACGAGTGGTGCCATCTTTTGTAATCACGTCCATATCCCCAAACTCGGAAAGTGCCTGCCGACAAATCCCGCAGGGGGTATGCGTGCATGCAACGGCAGAAAAATCCCGTTTACCTGCCGCAATGGCAGAGAAAAGTGCTGTTCGCTCCGCACAACAGGAAACGCCGTAGGACGCGTTTTCGACGTTACAGCCTACAAATACAGTGCCGTCTTTACATAAAAGTGCTGCACCAACGTGTAAATTGGAATAGGGCGCATATGCATTTTCAGCCGCAGCATATGCCATTTTCAGTAAATCCATAAAGACTCCTTTCGTTTTAAGTCTAACGTACAAGCCCGATGGCGGTGAGAATCTTCTCTTCCATTTTGCGCATTTTTTTGCGCTCTTCCTCCTCCATATGGTCATAGCCATAAAGATGCAGTATGGAATGGACAGTTAAAAATCCGATTTCGCGCGCGGGCGTATGGCCATATTCTGCTGCCTGCGCATATGCTTTTTCAAGAGAAATGACAATGTCGCCGAGTAGTCTTTCATCATCCTCCATCGGGAAGGAAAGAACATCCGTTTCGCGGTCAATTTGGCGAAAGTCATGGTTTAAAAGTCTTATATTCTCATTATCGGTAATAAGGACAGAAACTTCGCGCCCCGCATCACCCATCTGGCGAATGGCGGCGTTGACGGCGCGCCGCACTGTCAGACGTGCGGAAAGTGTGAAACGATGTTTTTTCTGTTCGTTTCGTATAGCGATTTTATTCATTATAATTCTTCCTTTCCGGATTCTTTCTTCTCTTGTTCGGGGTAGGCGATACGACTGTGGAAATAACTGCAGAAAACATGGATAAAGGCATTTTCAGTGCGTTCTATATCTCGCAGCGTCAAGCCGCTTTCGCGAAGCTGCCCGTCTGCGAGCTTCCCTTGTATAATTTTATGTACCATCTCGCGGATGGCCTCTTCGGTTTTGTCTGAGAGAGAACGCACGGCGGCCTCAACGGAGTCCGAAAGCATAACGACGGCCTCTTCCTTGGTTTGCGGCAGGGGCGCATCATACCGAAATTTTGCCTCATCCAATGCGCCCTCGTTCTCAATGGTTGCCTTATGGTAGAAGAAGGCAACAAGGGAATTGCCGTGATGCGACAGGATGATATTTCGAATTGCGCCGGGCAGACGATGCTGCCGCGCAAGCTCCACGCCATCAGGCACATGGGAACAAATGACGGAGGCACTCCGTGTCGGAGACATTTTGTCGTGCGGATTTTCTACATATTGATTTTCCTTAAAATATTGGGGACGGCGAAGCTTGCCCACGTCGTGATAGTAGGCGCCGCACCGCGCCAGGAGAGCGTCCCCGCCGATGGCATCACAAGCGGCTTCGGCAAGATTACCGACCATAAGACTATGATGATACGTGCCGGGCGCTTCTGTTAAAAGGCGTTTTAAAAGCTTTTGTTCAGGATTTGCAAGGTCTAAAAGCTTATAGGGTGTTGTGACATCAAATGCAAATTCCCAAAACGGCAGCGTGCCGATGACGAATACCGAGGTCATGCCGCCCGCCGCAAGTCCGTACGCACTGCGAAGGAATGCTGCACCCGTTTCCAGCCCCTCTAAAACACCGATGCCGAAATAAAGGGCGGCAGTAGCGGTGGATTGGATAAGCGCGGAGATAACAAGCGTACGGCGTACACCCTCCGTTCTGAAGATAAAGGCGGAGAGCGTGCCGCTTAAAATGAGGCTTGCAAGGCAATATACGTCGCCTTTAAAAATCAAAACGCAAAGGAGTGCGGTAACGCCGTTATAAAGAATAGAAAAACGTATATCCAGCAAAATGGACAAAAGCGCTGTGCCTGTTACAATCGGCAGAAGGTACGGATTTACTGTATCAGATATCCCTGCAGAGCTCATGAAAAGCGTAAGAATAAATATGGTAGCCGCCATGAGAAGAAGTCCGTTTTTTTCAAGAAGGGCAGGGATAAATCTTTTTGCATAAAGATAAAGGCTTGCAAAAAGGGCAGAAAGGAGAAGGAAAATACCGAGGATTGAGGAAAAATGAATTTGTGACGCCTTTTCCTTAATCATGCCCAGCTCTAAGAGAACCTCATATTGTGCCTCGGAGACGATGTCACCACGGCGGACGATAATCTGGTTGGCCTTATAGGTCACAGGCGGCACGCTTTCACGCAGGTTTTGGCGTGCTTCCTCCGTCTTTTCGGGATTGAACACTTTATTTTCGGTAAGCGTTTCGGACAAAATCGTGCGCGCGAGCGCCGCTTTTGCGGTCCCCAGGGTGTTTTTCAAGGTTGCTTCTGCCTCATGAAGTGCATCCTCGCGATTTAAAATGCCGTTTTCCAAAAGTGCATTTTGTGTATCGGTTATTGTGCGGCAAAAGCTTTCGTAGGAAGCGGAATCCATGGAAAGACACAGGGATATATCTGTATTGTCGACCATGTTATTTTGTTCCTCTTCGGGAAGACTGCGCGCACGGCTGACCGCTTCAAAAAAGGTGGTGAGCGAAGTACGGGCATGCCGCGTCATATCCTCGGAGATATCATATCTGTCCGTAAGATCCGCCTCCGCCTCATTGCGGCGTGCTTCGGTCGTCAGCTTGTCCGTAATTTCGCGCGAAGCATAGATGTCCGTCGGCGCAGTGCGTCCCGCGGCAATATCATACTGGACGGGGCGAAGGCCGCTCAAAACCAAAAGAAATGTGATAATAAAAGTGCCTGCAAGAATCAATATTTTTTTCATGGCGCAATCTCTTACTTTCTCTTATTTGCGTTTTTTTCGTAAGCATCAATAATTTTCTGTACCAAAGGATGACGCACGACGTCCTTTGCAGTTAAATGTACAAATTCGATGCCCTCAATGTTTTTCAGAATATGCATTACATCGCGAAGGCCTGAGCGCTTCCCGTCAGGCAAGTCCACCTGCGTAATATCGCCTGTGATAATGGCCTTTGAGCCAAAGCCGATACGCGTTAAAAACATCTTCATCTGCTCGGGCGTTGTGTTTTGTGCCTCATCCAGAATAATGAAGGCATTGTCGAGCGTGCGGCCGCGCATGTAGGCAAGCGGAGCGACCTCAATTAAATTGCGTTCAAAATATTTTTGATAGCTTTCGCTGCCTAAGGTATCACCGAGCGCATCGTACAAAGGACGCAGATACGGGTCTACCTTATTTTGCAAGTCACCGGGCAGAAACCCTAATTTTTCCCCTGCCTCCACGGCAGGACGCGTTAAAATGATTTTATCCACCTGCTTTTTCCGAAACGCGTCCACCGCCATCGCAACGGCGAGGTAGGTCTTGCCCGTGCCCGCAGGCCCGATGACGAAAATTACCGTATTTTTGCGGATGCAATCTATATAATGGCGCTGGCCAAGTGTTTTAGCTTTAATGGGCTTTCCTTTTGCGGT
>JAZNLF010000211.1:0-6951 GCA_045578945.1 Clostridia bacterium
TATTTTAAAGCGAGGCAATATAGACAAAAGCGATAAAATGCTTTTAATAGCTGCATCCTCTGTATATATTGATGCTTCCGCAGGCGGCCTTGGCACCCTCCCCGCCTATCCTGCATTCCCTAAAAAAAGAAAGCTTTCTAAAACACATGTCCGTGATAAAAAACCGAATGTGCCGCCACTTATTTATGATAATGAATATGGTGGATTCAGCAAAGAAACAGGCGAATATGTAATTTTGCAGACGCGGGGCGGCTCTACACCCATGCCGTGGATACACGTCGTTGCAAATCCTTCTTTTGGATTTATCACGGGTGAATCAGGCGGCGGCAATACCTGGTGCGAAAACAGTCAAAGCTTTCGGATATCCCCTTGGTATAACGATGCCGTTTTAGACCCCATGGCTGAACAGCTGATTCTCTTTGATGAAGATGATGCCTGGTCCCCCATGGCAGGCACATTTCGTGAAGAAGGCCATTTTATGACCGTTTATGGCTTCGGCTATGCCACATACACGCGTATTACACGCGATATATTTCATGAAGCAACGCTTTTTACACCACCCGAGGGCAAAAAGAAAGTTATACGCCTATTGCTTCGAAATGAAGGAGATACCACACGCTGCATTTTAGCGCAGTATGCATTTGTACCCGTTTTGGGAACGATTGAAAGCCCCGACAATATAAAGATAAAACAAGCAAAAAACTGTGTATATGTGGAAAATGCTATGACAAATCCAAATCTGTCTGTCTATCTTACAGGCGGCGAAAATGCAAAATGCGGTGGTGACGGCCATCTTGTTTGGGCTAAAAAAGAGATAACTTTAGAGCCTGGACAAGAAAGCGAGATTGTTTTTATCCTTGGCGCGGACGAAACACCGACAATCAATGCCGAAGAAGCACTCCAAAATACACGCGAGTGGTGGAATAAAATTCTAAACACGATACAAGTAGAAACCAATGCGCCGCATGATGACCTATTACTTTCGGGTTGGCTTTTGTACCAGACTCTCGCATGTCGCATATTTGCAAAAACCGCCTTTTATCAATCAGGCGGTGCAACGGGCTTTCGTGACCAATTACAAGATTCTCTTGCGCTTTTATATGCAGCGCCCCACCTTGTAAGAAAGCAGATTTTGTATCACGCCGCCTATCAGTTTGAAGAAGGAGATGTATTCCATTGGTGGCATCATGACGAGCGCGGCGTACGAACACGATTTACGGATGACAGGCTTTGGCTTCCTTATACTATCTGTCGTTATATACAAGATACGAAAGATGACAGTATTTTAGACGAACCCGTCACATTCGTTATTGAACCGCCATTATCAACAAACGAAGAGGAACGCTACACATATGTAAAAGAACGAACTGTTCCCTTCCCCTTATATGAGCATGCTGTCCGCGCAATTGATATTTCACTTTCTAAAGGGCAGCACGGCTTGCCCCTTATGGGTGGCGGTGACTGGAATGACGGCATGAATCACGTAGGTATCCGTGGCGAAGGCGAAAGTGTTTGGCTCGGTTGGTTTTTAAAGCATGTACTGGATTTATTTATTCCAATCGCCGAACAACGTGGTGATACAACGCGTGCTGAAAAATACAAGCATGAAGTGCATCTTCTTTTGGAAGCACTGGAGAACAGCTGGGATACGACGCACTATGCACGCGCATATTTTGACAGTGGTGCGCCGCTTGGCACTTCCGCATCTGAAGAATGTACGATTGACGCTATCAGTCAAGCTTGGGCAGTGATTGCAGACGGCGGGCGAAAAACGCGACAAAAAACAGCGATGGACACACTTTATCATTCCCTTGTCGATCACGAGCATGGTATTATTCGCCTTTTAGCACCTCCGTTCCAAAACAGTAAAGAAAGTCCAGGCTATATTCAAAGCTATCCGAAGGGAATTCGTGAAAACGGCGGTCAATATACGCATGGAGCCATTTGGGCTGCCATTGCCTTTGCAAAGCTCGGAGATACAAAAAGAGCAAACACATTGTTTCGGATGCTGAATCCGATACTACGCACAAGCTTGCATGATAGCGCAAACATTTATAAAACGGAGCCATATGTAATGACCGCGGACATTTACTTTGCGGAAGGGCACATAGGCCGCGGCGGGTGGAGCTGGTATACAGGTGCCGCCTCATGGATGTATCAGCTTGGTCTAAACTATATACTGGGATTTAGAAAAGAAGGCACCTCAATATCCTTCTGCCCTTGCCTACCACCTGAAAAACTTGGATTTACACTGCGGTATCAGTATCATAGCACCTTATATATTTTTCATGTCTACGGAAAATCAACTGCACCGATAGAGCTTTCCAATGATGGGAAAACACATGAAATAGATATTGGCAAGTAACCAAAACACCTGCAGGCAAATAACCTGCAGGTGTTTTTCGAACAAAATACCTCTTATTTGATAACATATAGTATGATTTTTTCAAAACCGCAGATACTTAAATATGTACTCTTAAAATTTTTATTTGGAAGGATGTGTTCACATGACGCCAAAAGAACTTCTTTACCTTGAGGATTCACTCGGCATGGAAGAACAGCTGCAAACCAAATGCAACGATTACGCTTCCAAGGTGCAGGATGAATCTTTAAAGAACACCTTGACACAGCTTGCATCACAGCATCAGCAGCATTACAATTGTCTCTTGTCAAAATTACAATCAAACTAAGAAAGGGTGAGAAAAATGGCAGCAAAGCAAAATATGACAGACCGAGAGTATATGGACGATATCCTCTTAACCTCAAAAACCCTGTCGAATCTTTATCATTATGCCGTACAGGAATCGCCTACGGACAATCTGCATTATGAATTTAAAAACATTTTAAATCAATCACTTGAAATGCAGCATAACATTTATTCCGTTATGACGGATAAAGGCTGGTATCAAACCACAGAGGCGCCCCAGCAACAAATCAATCAGGTTAAGACAAAATTTGCAAATTAAGTATGGGGCGGCCAGATTGCCGCCCCATCATTTCTTTTATAATAATCGAATCGCATCCACCGCAATTTTGATGGCAGAATCTGTATCCATACATTCTTTGGATGAAAGACCTTGTAGCTTTCTTTCTTGATTCCATAAAACGGAGAGAACTGCTCCCGCACGAACGCCTTTTGAAGCGGCAACCGTAAAGAGCGTTGCACATTCCATTTCTGACGCGAGTACACCAAGCTTTTTCCAAGCTGACCATTTATACAGTAAGTCTTCTCCGACAGGTGCATCCGCGGGACAATGTTGCCCGTAAAAGGAATCTTTTGATTGCACAACGCCCGCAAATACACGATTATCCCCCTTTTTTGCTGCAATATTGAGTGCCGAAATCACGTCAAAATTTGCAGTTGCAGGGTATTCTATCGGTGCATAATGAAGCGTCGTTCCTTCCTGCCTCACAGCGGCAGTAGCAATTACAATATCCCCTCCATCAACATCCGTATTTATTCCGCCGCAAGTACCGACTCTTATAAATGTTTTTACGCCTGCCCTTACTAATTCTTCTACGACAATTGCCGCAGACGGGCCGCCGATACCTGTCGAACATACAAAAACCTTTTTCCCGTCTATTTCCCCTAAGACAGTTTTGTACCCCCGCTTTGATGAAGCGGAAACTACATTATCTAAATACATTGCAATTTTGTCCACTCTGTCCGGGTCACCCGGCACAATTGCATATGCAGCACTATAAACTTCAGGATTAAACCCCAAATGGAAAAGCTCCGTTTCATTTTTTTCTTTCAACATATACTTCCCTCCCCATGTAAAAAATATGGGTGCAGCCTTCTATACCACACCCATCCTTAAAACCTACTTCTTCCTTTTTATGTATTTTGCAAGCAGCCAAACCAAAACAGCAAGAACAAACAAAATCAGAATTACTTTTAAAATCAATTCAATATATACAACGCTCTCTTCCCATGCTTCGCCGCATATCGCGCCGACAAAAGAAAAGATTGTATTCCAAATTGCACTTCCTAAAAAAGTAAGAGTTAAAAACGAAGCAAGTTTCATTTCAGAAATCCCTGCAGGAATCGATATGAGGCTTCGAACCACAGGAACAAAACGACATAAGAAAACGGCTTTATATTCATATCGAACGAAAAAGGCATCTGCTCTGTCAATATGCTGCGGCTTAATATGTAAGAATTTTCCTACCTTCCCGCTGCATATTTTTTTCAGGCGCTCTGTCTTTAGCGCTTTCCCTATATAGTAGAGTAGAAGTGCGCCTGAAAGAGAACCTATAGTAGATGCAATGATTACACCAATCACATGCATATTGGTATGTGTAGTCATAAATCCGCCGAACACCAAAACCAGTTCAGACGGAATCGGCGGAAAAATATTCTCTATGAATATCAAAAGACCAATTCCAAAATATCCGTATGTATTTATTAAGTCAATTAAAAACTCCTGCATAATATACTCCTACGAGATTATTATCCTCAAGTATTTTTCATGATGACACTTTCAATGATGTCGACAACATCTTCACAAGCATCCAGACAAAGTTCTAAGTGCTCGTAAATATCTGTCCAGGCGAACAGTTCTCTGTCTGTAGCATCGGATACAGAAAGCTTCCGTATGCCATCTACCAAAATTTTATCGCCTTCGCTTTCACAGTTATTAACCGCAACAATTTTTTCGCGAATCGTTTGCGAGTGCTTAAAGTTCTTAAATTCAGCCAATACGGCATCGAGTTCTTTTGCACACTTTATAATACTGTCCGCAAACAAAATGGCCTCACTTCGAATTTCTTTTATGTTAAACATGTATATGCGAAGCAATACATCCTCAATATAATCAACAACCGTATCCATCTGTTGTGCGAGGGAAACAATATCCTCACGCTCAATGGGCGTAATAAATTCATGTGCCAGCATTGCTGTCATTTCATGTCTTGCGCAATCCGCACGATGCTCAATCTCATGTAATGCGTCAAGCTTTTGTTGCAAGGAATCTGCATCAAATTCATGCAATGCCGTGTTTAGATATGCAGCACCTTCGCAAATAATCTCCGAAACTTCTTTGAAATAGTTAAAATAATCAAATCTTTTTTTGGCCATTTTCATTTCTCCTTTATGTATGATTTAGAATATCTGCAAGAATAGTTTTACCATAAAATATGCCAGCAATCCGCAACCCGGGAATGTCAACACCCATGTCATTACCATCTCACCAACAATTTTCCAATTTACGGCAGAGGCGCGTTTTGAAAAACCAACCCCCATAATGGCTGACGTCTTTGTATGCGTGGTGCTGACCGGAATACCCGTAAGTGATGCTAAAAGCAAACAAACCGCCGCGCTGGTATCAGCAGCAAAACCTTGGTATGTCTTAAGTCTTACCATATCCATACCAACAGATTTTATGATTTTATAGCCGCCCATAGATGTGCCGAGTGCCATAACAACGGAGCAAATGACCATGAGCCAAAGCGGAATATCGAACTCCGTTGCCCCACTTTGTCCGCCACTGAGTGCCGAACCGAGCAAAAAGACGCCCATAAACTTTTGCCCATCCTGTGCCCCATGCATAAATGCCATAGCCGCTCCACCACAGTTTTGTGCAATTCGAAAGCCTTTATTTGCCTTCATTCTGTCACATCTTGCAAAAAGCTTTTCGACAACACGAAGCATAACAAAGCCAACAACGAAACCTAAAAGTGTAGATAAAACCAAACCACAGAGTACCTTCACCCATTCACTGCCGCTGATTCCGTCAATACTGCCGTGAATCGCAATTGCAGCACCCGACAGACCCGCAATCAAAGCATGGCTTTCACTCGTAGGTATACCAAACTTCCACGCAGCAGTCGCCCATACTACAATGGCAAAAAGCGCTGCACAAAGTGCCGTTGTGGCAGCGGTTGTATCAGTTCCGAAATCTACCATATTTCTGATGGTTGCAGCAACGCTCCCATTAATCATGGTCATAACAAAAACACCAAGAAAATTAAATATAGCCGCCATAATGATTGCACTTCTCGGCTTTATAGACCTTGTGGATACACAAGTTGCAATTGCATTTGGTGCATCGGTCCATCCATTTACCAAAATTACCCCCAAAGTCAAAAGTGCAGTAATAATTGCAAGCGGATTTCCTTTTAATGTTTCAAGATACTGTATAATGCCCGTCGTCATCATCTCCCTTGTCTTTCCGTATTTATTAAAGTAACATGAAAACTATCTGTCTGCTGTTAAAATTTATTTTATTTTATCATATGGCTTTCTATAAGTCAAGATTTTTCCAACTTGGATATTATAACTTCAAAAAATGAAAATACTTTTTAAAATTTCTTGACAAATGGTTTTACTATATGGTATAATAACAGACGTTGTACAGTCATATATAGATTTGGGTTTGTAGCTCAGTTGGGAGAGCGCTGCGTTCGCAACGCAGAGGTCGAGGGTTCGAATCCCTTCAGATCCACCAGAAAAATGCATCGCCTATGTCGATGCATTTTCATTTATTTTCTAAGCGCTGTCTGCCGAAAACAGAATTTCCTAATTTTTTTTAAAAAACACTTGACTTTTTAAATAAACTTTAGTATACTATACAAGTCGCTTATGATACATAACAAAAGAAATTTCGGGATGTAGCGCAGTTTCGTAGCGCACTACGTTCGGGACGTAGGGGCCGCAGGTTCAAATCCTGTCATCCCGACCATCAAAACCTCAGTAACCGCTTGGTTACTGAGGTTTTTCTTTGTCCGAAAATCGAAAAACCAATTTTGAGCACGTGCTATTAAGCACAGCCGCAGCATCGTGTCTTTAAATTATTTTTAAAAATGTTAGAATATTTTTGATTTTTTTTAATTCAAAATCGTCTAATAAGTGTAAAAGCTTTTACAAAGGCGAAAGGAGGATATAATTTGTACGAACTGTTCGAGAGAGAATATAAAAAATGTGAAAAGTCTTTGTTCTTGGTTGCCTTT
>JAZNLF010000212.1:0-4690 GCA_045578945.1 Clostridia bacterium
GTTGCCACGCCCACAGGCTCGACGGCGTATTCCTTCGCCGCGGGCGGCCCTGCGGTGCATCCCGAGTTGTCAGCACTTTTGGTAACGCCCATTTGTCCCCATATGCTGCACGCGCGCCCCGTTGTTTTACCCGGAGAAAGCGTTTTGGAGGCCGAAGTAGGCGATTTGCGCGGCAAAAAGGCATGTCTTACCGTGGACGGCGCGGACAGCACAGAGCTTTACAGAGGGGATTTAATTCGAATCGAAAAAGCAGACCATGCGGCGAAAATTGCCGCTTTACATAATCATATGTTTTTTGAGGTGCTGCGGAACAAGCTGCAGCTTTAAGAAAGGGACGAAGGTATGAAAGAACGCAGACAGAACGCAATTTTGGAAATTGTGAATGAAATGTGCGTAAAAACGCAGGAAGAGCTTTCAGATGCGCTCATTCGTCGCGGCTTTGACGTAACGCAGGCTACCGTTTCGCGTGACATAAAGGAGCTTCGGATACTGAAAAAGCAAACGGGGGGCGGATGCCGCTACGTTGCACCTGAGCCGAGTGTTTTGGAGGAAAATACGGGGCGTGTACATTCGATTTTTAAAAATGCCGCAAAGAGTGTGGAATGTGCCATGAACTTGATTGTAATTAAAACACTTCCGGGGCTTGCCGATGCGGCGGCGATTACACTCGAATCCATGGAATGGCCCGAGATTTTGGGCACAATTGCAGGGGACGATACAGTGTTTGTGGCCGCGCGTGACGGCGAGGCGGCACTTTTGGTAAAAAAACGCCTTTTGGAAATAATTCGGTAGAGAGAAAGGAAAGGGAATGAGACCATGCTTTGTCGGCTCGCGATAAAAGATGTTGCGGTGATAGATCATGCGGAAATTACGCTCTCGGGCGGTTTTACTGTGCTCACAGGGGAAACGGGCGCAGGAAAATCGCTGATTATTGATGCCATTTCTATGGTGCTTGGCGGCAGGACGGGGCGCGAGATTATTCGCACGGGCGCTTCGGCAGCTGTGGCGGAGGCGGCATTTTTCTGCACGCATCCCCTATCAGAGGACGGCATGCTCATTCTGCGGCGTGAATTGCACACGGACGGGCGGAATCTTTGCTCTGTCAATGGAAAAATGGTGACAGTTTCAGCCCTCCGCGAGGTGGGGGAAACGCTTTTATCCATGCATGGCCAGCATGACACGGAGAAGCTTCTCGGGCGTGCCACGCACCTTACATATGTGGACGGCTACGCAGAAAACGAGGACGTTTTGAAAGCGTACACCACCCTGTTTACAAAAAAGAAGGAAATAGAAGCGGAAATCGAGGCACTTCGGACGGATGAAAGCGAGGCAGCGCGCCGCCTGGAAATGCTTGATTTTTGGCTTCGTGAGATAGAGGATGCCGCACCCGAGGTCGGCGAAGAAGAAATTTTGGAGGAAAAACGGACGCGCCTTCGCCATGCGGAGAAAATCCAAAAATCCGTCTGGCGCGCACTGGATGCGCTCGATGGGGAGGATGGCGCGGCGCGCGATAAGCTTGCGACCTGTGCGCGTGCCTTGGAAGAAGGCGGCGCGTACGATACGCGTCTTTCGGAAGCGGCAGAGGAGGCACGGGATATTTTATATCGTGCGGAGGAGCTTGCGCAGACGCTTTCGGGGCTTTCTGACATGGAAACGGACGGCGCGGCACTTTCGGAAATCGAAGCGCGACTGGATGTACTTTTTCGCTTAAAAGCCAAGTATGGAAAAACAATTGAAGAGGTCTTGGCGTACGCGGAATCCGCGGCGGCGGAGCGTGACAGCATCAAAACGGCGGATAAGAGAATCAAGGCCTTGGAAGATGCACTTTCAAAAACGGAAGAAGAACTCAAAAAAGCGGCGGAAAAGCTTACAAAAACCCGCAAAAAAGCGGCGGCGGAAATTTCTGCGGGCGTGACGGCGGAGCTTGGGGAGCTTGATATGGCGAAGGCGCGCTTTGCAGTCGTGGTGGAGGAAAAACCCTATGGCAAAGACGGCGCGGATGCGGTGGAGTTTTTTATTGCTACAGGCACAAGCGAGCCTTTAAAACCGCTTTCCAAAATCGCGTCGGGCGGTGAGCTTTCGCGCGTTTGTCTGGCGCTTTATACCGTGCTTTTAAAATCCAATACGGCGGAGGACGCCACGATGATATTTGATGAGATTGACACAGGTATCAGCGGTCGCGCGGCACAACGCGTGGGCGAAAAGCTTGCGGCACTCGGCCGTGACCGACAGATTTTGTGCGTGACGCATCTGCCGCAGATTGCGGCGCGGGGAGATGCGCAGTTTAAAATAGAAAAAGAAGATAAGGGTGCGTTTTTTGCAACGAAGGTAACGCCGCTTGACAGGGCGGGGCGCATTGAGGAAATTGCGCGCATGATAGGCGGTGACCGCGTCAGCACCACAACACGCGAAGCGGCGGAGGAAATGCTTTCATAATGGCAATTTTAAGTATTCAGGACATCGGCTGCGCGTTCGGGGAAAGAACACTTTTCTCGGGCGGCAGCTTTACGGTGGAAAAACAAGATAAAATTGGGTTTATTGGCGGAAACGGCGTCGGGAAAACGACGCTTTTTAAGATACTCGCAGGCCTTTTGGAGCCGACTGACGGACAGGTGGCACGCGCGGCGGACTGCCGCATCGGCTATTTGGAGCAGCATGCGTTTTCCGATTGCGATGCGACGCTTTACGAGGCGGTGGCATCGGTATTTGCACCGCTTTATGAAATGGAAGAAGAACTTGCAGAAATTGCGGCGGCGCTCGATAGAAAAGAGGGCGACACGGAAAAGCTGCTTGCGCGCCAGCATGCCCTTATGGAAATGTATCGTGACAAGGGCGGGTTTACCTATAAAAGCCGCATGACGGCGGCTTTGTCGGGCATCGGTTTTTCGGCGGCGGATTTGGAAAAGCCTGTCCGTGTTCTGTCAGGCGGGGAGCGCACGATCGCAAGCCTTGTCCGCCTTCTTTTAAGTGATGCGACGCTTCTTCTTTTAGACGAGCCGACCAATCACCTTGACATGGACGCATGTGCGTGGCTGGAGGACTATTTAAGGCATTTTGACGGCGCCGCCATCATTATTTCGCATGACCGTTATTTTTTAGACCGCGTAACCAATAAAACCGTGCGCCTTTCGGGCGGCAAATTTACGATTTATACGGGCGGCTATACGGAATTTATGAAAAAACGCGAGGCGGAGGAAGCATATGCCGCCCGCCTTTTGGAAAAGCAAAACCGCGAAATCAAGCGGATTGAGGGGATTATCGAAACGCAAAAGCGTTTTAATCGGGAACGCAATATTCGCATGGCGGAGAGTAAGCAAAAGCAGATTGACCGCGTGCGCGCAGAAATGGCAGACCCGATTTTAAAGGAAAAAGGCATACATTTGGCATTCTCGCCCGCACGCATAAGTGGCGGCGATGTGCTCTTTGCGGAAGGCCTTACCAAACACTTTGGCGAAAAGACCGTTTTCGAGGACGTTTCTCTGCGCATATACAGAAATGACCGCGTGTTTTTAATCGGCCCTAACGGCTGCGGCAAGACAACGCTTTTATCCGTCTTGCGCGGCATGCTGGCGGCAGATGGGGGAGAGGTACGCCTTGGCACGAAGGTGGATATCGGCTACTTTGACCAAAAGCAAGCGGACTTGTCGCCGCAAAAGACGGCGCTGGAGGAAGTGCGTGATGCATTCCCGATGGAAACGGAAACGACCTTGCGCTCTGCACTTGCGGCCATGGGGCTTCGCGGGGACGCGGTGCATGCACAGATTTCTACGCTCTCAGGCGGGGAACGCGCAAAGGTCGCGCTTGTAAAACTACTCTTTAAAAAACCGAATTTTCTGCTTTTGGACGAGCCGACCAATCATCTTGACATTGATGCGAAGGAAGCACTGGAAGCAGCGCTTTTATCCTACGGCGGCACAATGCTTGTGATTTCGCATGACCGCTATTTTATTGATAAGCTCGCAACGCGCATTTTGGCGATGCAAAACGGAAATATAACGCAATATGACGGCGGCTTTACCTATTACATGGAAAAAAGACAAGTGGCGGAAACGGCGGCCGTGCCCGAGAAAAAGGAAACGAAGGCCGCAAGCTATGAGGAAGAGAAGAAGGCGCGCGCCGAAAAGCGGCGCACAGAGGCTGCGCTTTCACGCACAGAAACGGAAATCGGTGCGGTCGAGGCGGAAATTGCTGAAAAGACAAAGGAAATGGAGGGCGTGGGTGCCGATTACGAAAAGGCGCTGGAGCTTACCAATGCAATTGCGGCGCTCGAGGAAAAACTGGCAGAGCTTTATGAAACGTGGGAAACGCTGGCAAAAATTATTGAAAACTAAAAAGGAACTGTATTGTTTTACAGTTCCTTTTTCGACTTCCTTTTTCGGGGGACTTTTTTTACATCCCTTCTTGCCTGCAAAGCTTATGTCTAATTGAAAATACGTCGTGCCGTGACAAAGGTCTGGGAATAATAGCCGCTGTCCATCGGCGAAATCTTAACAACATCGCCCGTTTGCGGTGCGTGGATAAACTGGCCGTTTCCGACATAAATACCTACATGGTTTATGCGCGTATAGCGGCTTGTATTATGGAAAAATACAATATCGCCGGGCAGAAGATTTTGCAGCGTAACGGGTGTGCCGTGCGCCGTCTGGTCTGCCGCAACGCGGTTTAGAGAAACGCCAAGCTCACGAAATAC
>JAZNLF010000213.1:0-1917 GCA_045578945.1 Clostridia bacterium
CTTTGTGCTGATGGTTATACTCGGCACCATCCCCGCAGGGGTTGCAGGCATTTTGGCAAAGGATTTTATAAGCGAGCTGCCGCTTTTATTTGTCGGCATTGCGCTCTTTGGAACGGCAATTCTTTTGTGGGTGAGTGACAAAATCGGTGGTGGCGAAAAAACAATGGAAACCGCGTCCTACCCGTCCTCTCTTATGGTAGGTCTTTTTCAGGCAATTGCCATTTTCCCGGGTATCAGCCGCAGCGGCTCGACTATATCGGGCGCACGCGCCATGGGCTACACCAAGGAATTTGCAATGAAATATTCCTTTATTTTATCTGTCCCCGCTATCTTAGGCGCTGCCGTTTTGGATTTGAAGGACGTCATTTCCGCAGGCGAAGCCATTGCCGCAGGGCCTGTTCTGGCCGGTATGGCGGTGGCGGCCATTTCAGGCTTTGCCGCAATTCGTTGGCTTTTAAAGCTTGTTAAAAACAGTAAATTCCATTATTTTTCGTACTACTGCATCGTCGCAGGTATTGCGGCCATTATTTTACATTTCGTGTAAGGAGAACATCATGGCACAAAGAAAAAGAATTCCTGCAAAGGATGTCAAAAAACATAAAGGATTTATGACGCGTGACGTGTGGGCAATGCTTTGGATTGCCGTGGGGATTATCCTCTGCCTGTTTTTCTATACAGATGCCTCCACCTCTCCGCTCGGCGCGATTATCGTACAAATCGGCCTCGGTCTTTTCGGCGTTTGTGGTTATATTCTCCCCCTCTTTTTAACCGTGTTCGGCCTGCATTATCTTCTGCAAAAGAATTTTGCGTCCGCGCGCCGCTACTATGTTATGACTGTTTCGCTCATTATTTTACTCGCGGCAATGCTCCACCTTTTTCTCGGCACACTCGCGTGGGATTTTCCTGCGTTTTATACCGAGCATGCAGGCGGCGGTATTTTCGGCGGTATTTTGGCGACTTGTCTATATAAACTTGCAGGGAAAGCAGTTTCCGCTGTAATTTTGGGCGGCGGCATGCTCGCCCTGATTGTGCTGCTCTTTGGAATTTCCATTTCCGATATTGCGGAAAAAATAAGGCTTTTTGTAGCTGCAAAGCACGCAGCAAGGAAGGCCGCGCGGGAAAAAGCACCGCAAAAAGAAGAGGCGCCAAAGGCGCCTGTAAAGAAAAAGAAGGAAAAGGCCGCGGCGGCGGATGACTTACCTTGGGAGGATACGCCCCCAAAAGAAGAGGAGCCGTTTGACTTCAGCTCCATTAAAATTTTCAGCCATGACCAGCTTTCCGTAGACGATGCCATGGCCGAAGCTAAAAAAGAAGAAGAAAAACCCGAGGCAGAGCCTGCGGTCGCAGTAGAGGAAATTGAAGCAGAAATTGCGACAGAGGAACGCCCTGTGCGCGAATATATATATCCGTCGTTGGATTTATTGGAGCATCACACCTCAAAATCCAATGATAAACCCGAGGATTTGCGTGAAAGTGCAAAAAAATTAGTGGAAACCCTAAAGAGCTTTGGCGTAGAGGCAAAGGTTTTGGAAGTCAGCCGCGGCCCGAGTGTGACGCGGTTTGAGTTGCAGCCGAGCGTCGGCGTAAAGGTTTCCAAAATCGTAAACCTTGCAGATGATATTGCCTTAAACCTTGCCGCCCTCGGCGTTCGTATCGAAGCGCCGATTCCGGGAAAGGCGGCAGTCGGCATTGAAATTCCGAACAAGAATATTTCCACCGTAGCCTTGCGGGACGTTTTGGAATCCGCAGAATTTCGGAATTTCCCTGCAAAAACGGCATTTGCACTCGGTAAAGACATCTCGGGCAAAACAAACGTGGCGGATATTTCCAAAATGCCGCATCTTTTAATTGCAGGTGCGACAGGCTGTGGTAAAAGTGTTTGCATCAACACACTCATATCAAGCCTTATTTATAAAG
>JAZNLF010000214.1:0-12843 GCA_045578945.1 Clostridia bacterium
AAGGACGGCATGTATGTAGGGCTTACGGGGAAAAATATAGACTTTTCCATGCTCGAATTTTAGTGCAGTAAGAATTTTTTGGTTATATTTTCCTGCCTGCCTCTTGACAAAAACTGTTTTTTGTGTGTATACTAATGATGCACATAAAAAATATATAGGAGGATAAATAAATGCAATATGTATGTCCCTGCGGGTATGTATATGACCCCGCAATCGGTGATCCCGACAATGGTATAGCCCCCGGCACAGCCTGGGAAGATGTTTCCGAGGATTGGGTTTGCCCTGTATGCGGTCTTTCCAAAGACGCATTCGAGGAAGCGTAATAAATACCCCCGTGAATCGGGGGTATTTTTCTTTCTGTAATAAACACTTGTATTTTTTTATTATATATGATATTATAATATTGATTATAATAGGAAAAAGGGAGGCATTTTACAATGTTACTTCAAATAAACGGCGGAATTACCGCGCCGCGCGGATGGCGTGCGGGCGGTGTAAATGCAGAAATTAAGGCGGGCAACAAAAAGCTTGATATGGCGATGATCGTCAGCGATGTCCCTGCCATTTCAGCGGGCGTATACACAAAAAATCTGGTGAAGGCGGCACCTGTAAAATGGTCCTCTTTTTTAACAGGGCAATATGAAACGGCGCAGGCAATCATCGTAAACAGCGGCGTTGCCAACGCCTGCACGGGGGACGAAGGCTATAAAAACGCAATCACCATGGCGGAAAAGACTGCCGCGTGCTTTGGCATAAAGCAGGAAATGGTACTGGTTGCCTCCACGGGCGTTATCGGTAAGCAGCTCCCGATGGAAAACATTTCTGCGGGTATTGATGCGTTATCGAAAGAACTCTCATCAGATGAAGAAGCCGCAACACGCGCCGCAACCGCGATTATGACGACCGATACGGAGAAAAAGGAAATCGCCGTCACATTCTCTTTGGGTGACACTACTGCTACCATCGGCGGCATGTGCAAAGGCAGCGGCATGATTCACCCGAACATGGGTACGATGCTCGGCTTTATCACCACGGACGTTGCCATTTCAAAAGAAATGCTCCAGCGCGCACTTTCAAGTGATATCGAAGATACCTTTAATATGGTTTCCGTCGATGGCGATACATCGACCAATGACACGGTGTTCCTCCTTGCAAACGGCATGGCAGGCAACACGCGTATTACGGATGAAAACGCAGATTACACAAAGTTTTGCGCCGCACTCCGTCATGTTACCTCCTTCCTTGCAAAGCGCATCGCCGAGGACGGCGAGGGTGCAACCAAGCTTTTGGAGGTCACTGTGCAAAACGCATCGCAAAAATCGGATGCCGTCACCCTTTCTAAGTCCGTCGCATGCTCAAGCCTTGTAAAATCGGCCATGTACGGCAGCGATGCGAACTGGGGGCGCGTGATGTGCGCACTCGGCTACGCAGGTGTGGAATTTGACCCCACCCTTACGGATATTACCTTCCGCAGCAGCGAAGGGGCCGTGCAGGTTGTGCGAAACGGCATGGCGACAGACTATGACGAGGCAGAAGCAACACGTATCCTCTCGGCATCGCGCGTTTCCATGTTTATTGATATTAAAAACGGCAACGCATCCGCAACGGCATGGGGCTGTGATTTGACCTATGATTATGTTAAAATTAACGCAGATTATCGTTCATAACCGCAAAAAATCACTCTGTGCTATAGAGGAGGGTATGAAAATATGAAGAAAATTTTATCTTTATGTATCGCTCTTTTGCTTTTTGGGGCGGCATGCCCTGTTTCGGCTTCTATGACCGAAGTGTTTTACGCGCCACCCGAAGAATGGTACAGCGAAGCCTCTTCCGAAGCTTCTTTGCTTTCTGCAGGGCAGGAGGCGGCGCGGGCAGCAATCACCGCGGCACTCCAAAATGTGCAAACTGAGGTTTCTGTGGCGGAATACGGCCTTACAATAGCCGAGGCACGTTCTCTTCTTATTTCCATCTCGAATGAAGACCCTTCGCTTTTCTACGTCGGTATGCCTGCGGGCAATGCACAAGGCTACCCCGAGGGTGCCATAGTATGCTCCATTCTACATACTTCCAATATAGCAACAAAAATCACAGGCATCCCCTACATGTATGACAAAGCAACAATTTTAGAGAAAAAAGAAAAGATAAATAAAGAGGTGCAGCGTATTCGCGCCGCCGCGCAAAGTACGATGACAGATGTCGAGAAAGCGCTCGCGGTGCATGACAAAATGGCGCTTTCCTATCGCTATGATTATGAAAGCCTGGCGCTTTCCCCCGTGCCGCGAAAGGCACACACCATCGAGGGCCTTTTTATTGATAAAGCCGCGGTTTGTGACGGTTACGCCAAGGCGTATAAGCTGATCCTTTCGTCACTCGGCATTCCTGCAATTGTGGTAGGGAGTGATGCGATGAATCACGCGTGGAACATGATTTATGTTAATAGCGCGTGGTATCACGTAGATGTGACGTGGGATGACCCTTCCTATAATCAAAAGGACATATTCGGAAACGTAAGCCATAATTATTTTTTAAAAAGCGATACGGAATTTGAAAACGGGCCTGATCCTGCCGAAGAAAGAGATAATCACTTCGGGTGGGACAGCGTAGCGCCCGCCGCCCCCGCCGCATATCCAAAGCCTTTTTGGCAGACGGCGCATAGCGGCATGTTCTGGCAGGATGGCGCCTGGTATTTTGCAGAAGTAAACCATTCGACAAATACAGTTTCCATCTTTAAAAGAGAGGGCGATACTTTATCGACCTGCCTCTCACTCACAGGCACGGATGTGCGTTTTCCTATAGGTGTGCCCGGCTATTTTACATATGCGACATGTATAGCGCTGCATCGTGACCGCTTGTATTACACAACGCCCCATGCAATCTACAGTATGAAAACGGACGGGACGGATATACGCCAGGTTTTGTCTGCCCCCACAGGGCAATCCATTTTCGGCATCACCATTTTTGAAGACACGCTTATGTACTCGACAGCCCCGTATTATGCCGCGGAGGCAGTTTTCCGCAGCATTACGCTTGCCGATATAGCGGCAGCGCTTTCGGGCGATAAAATAGAGGTTACCATTTTAAATGACGCGATTTTTGCGGGGCAGCTGATGGTTGCGCAGTATGACGAGGGCGGCACGCTTTTGTCCCTTCGGGAAGCGGCAGTCAGCGAAACGCGCAGCTACCAAATTCCGTTGCCGACAGGGGAGATTGCCAAAGAAACGAAAACCATCCGCGTTTTTCTTTGGAATACATCCCTTCGCCCAATCGCAGAGCCGTATACCTTGATAAAAAAATAGAAAAAGGAGCGCACCATGGATACCAAAAGAGAAGAATTCATTGCAATTTATAAAGAACATATAAAACGCGAGGGTGCGGACAAGCTTTTAGATTATCTTATGTCCTCACAAAGCGATTTTTTTGATGCACCTGCCTCCACGCGCTTTCATGGCGCATATAAAGGCGGCCTTTGCGAACATTCCGTCAACGTATACCATTGCCTTTCGGACTATCTGGCACGGCCGCGCGTCAAGGCGGAATACGGGCTTTGTCCCGATGCGGAATCGGTTGCGATTGTATCCCTTTTGCATGACCTATGTAAAGTGAATTGCTACCGCAGCGGCACGCGGAATGTAAAAGACAAAAACGGGGTTTGGCAAACGGTGCCGACCTTTGAGTATGACGATACGCTTCCCTACGGCCACGGCGAAAAATCCGTGTATATCATAACGGGCTTTATGCGTCTTTCGCGCGATGAGGCGTTTGCCATCCGCTATCACATGGGCTTTGCAGGGACGGAGGATGCGCGAAACGTCGGCAGCGCCTTTGAAATGTTCCCCTTAGCGTTTGCGCTGTCGACCGCGGATATGGAAGCGACCTACTTCCTTGAAGGCAAAAAGGAACTTTAGAAATATTTTATTAAGAAAAGGAGCTGTAGTATTTTACAGCTCCTTTCTTAATAAACCCAGAGTTTGGGTTATTTCATATCATTCTCTGCCTTCATGATCATCTTTTTTACCATCTGGCCGCCTACAGAGCCGGCCTGCTTGCTTGTCAAATCGCCGTTATAACCATCCTTGAGGTTTACGCCTACATCGTTTGCAGCTTCCATCTTAAACTTGTTCATAGCCTCTGCTGCTTCGGGTACTAACTTCTTATTATTTCTTGCCATTTTAAATTCTCTCCTTTTTTAATTTTAAAAAAAATATTTTTGTCGGTGCAGTACATATTTTAAACATCCGCCCAAAATATATGCAGGGAATATTTTGCAAATAAAATCCCAAAAAAACTTGAAAAAAAAGATGTATATATGATATGATAAGATAGAAAGAATTATATCGTATTATGTAAGAATCTACATAATAACGGGAACGGAGATTTTCATGGAAAAAGCAACGCCCATGATGAAACAATATTTTGAAATCAAAGAAGAATATCCCGATGCAATTTTGTTTTTTCGTCTCGGGGATTTTTATGAAATGTTTTATGACGATGCCGTCGTGGCGTCACGCGAGCTGGAGATTACGCTGACGAAGAAAAGCTGCGGCCTTGCCGAGCGTGCACCGATGTGCGGCGTCCCCTTCCACAGTGCGGATACCTATATCGCGCGCCTTGTGGAAAAAGGCTATAAGGTGGCCATTTGCGAGCAGGCGGAAAATCCCAAAGAGGCAAAAGGACTTGTTCGCCGTGAGGTCGTTCGTATTATAACGCCCGGCACGATTTTGGACGAAAATCTTTTGTCCGCAAGGGGAGCCAATTACCTTTGCGCTGCCTTAAAAGACGCGGCAGAAACATCTGTCCTTTTTTGTGACGCTTCCACGGGGCACATGTTTGCCACATATTTTGCATCCGATGCAGACGGCCACTTGTTAGGGGAAGAAATTTTAAGAAACGCACCCGTTGAAATTATTTATAATCTGGACGTGCATCGCACGCCGAGCCTTGTTGCCGCCATAGAAAAGACAGAGGCGCTCTCCGTTTTATATAATGATTTATATTTTGCAAAGGACTATGCGACCGAAGCCGTAAAAGAACAGTTTGGCGAGGAAATGCATGCCGATTTGCCGCCCATGATTCTGCGCGCGGCAGGTGCGCTTTTATCCTATCTTGCAAAGACGCAGAAAACAAAGCCGCGCCACTTAACGGAGCTTTCGGTCTACACCGCGGCGCAGTTTATGGAGATTGACCGCACGGCTTCTTCTAACTTAGAGCTTTTTTGTGCGATGCACGATAAGGGCAAAAAAGGCTCACTCTTAGGCGTTTTGGACACCTGCAAAACAGGTATGGGCTCGCGCATGCTCAGAAGCTGGCTTGCCCGCCCGCTTTTAAACACCATGGAAATTGCGGCGCGGCAGGACGCTATAGAAGAGCTTACCAAAAAAGCAGATGTGCGCGAGCGTATCACGTCTGCCCTTGGCGCTGTGGCGGATATTGAGCGCGTTACAGGGCGCGTTGTTATGGGCTCTGCCAATGCGCGCGACCTGCAAAAGCTCGGCGCATCTCTCCTTGCCCTGCCGTCCATAAAGGAAAACGCCGCCTCGCTTTCCGCGCCCCTTTCAAAAGCACAGGCGGATGCGATTGACACGATGCACACGCTTTGCGATATGATTTCGCGCGGCATTGTGGACGAGCCGCCCTTCTCCATTCGGGAAGGCAACATCATTCGCGAATTTTATTCCGAGGAGCTGGACGAGCTTCGCCGTGCGCGTGATGACGGCGGCGCAGTCATTGCCGCGATTGAGGCGGAGGAGCGCGAGAAAACGGATATTAAAAACCTAAAAATCCGCTACAATAAGGTTTTTGGCTACTTTATTGAGGTATCACGCGGGCAGCTTGACAAAGTACCCGCCCATTACATAAGAAAGCAGACCATTGCAAACGGCGAGCGATACATTACCGAAAAGCTCAAAGAGGTCGAGAGCGTTATTTTAGGTGCGTCGGAGAAAATTATAGCACTTGAAAACGCACTTTTTACGGATATGTGTGACCGCATCGCAGAGGCTGCGCCGCGCATCCAAAAAACGGCGAATGCCATAGCCATCCTCGATACGCTTTGCGCCCTTACGGATGTGGCTGTGCGAAACGGCTATGTGTGCCCCGTGGTGGATATGTCCGACAAAATCGAGATTCGTGACGGGCGCCACCCCGTGGTAGAGCGCATTTTGCGTGACACGCTTTTTGTTCCCAATGACACCACGCTCGATACAGGCGCAAACCGCCTCGGCATCATTACAGGGCCGAATATGGCAGGCAAATCCACCTATATGCGGCAGATTGCACTCATTGTCATACTGGCGCAGATGGGGAGCTTTGTCCCCGCAACGTTTTGCCATATTGGCCTGGTTGATAAAATTTTTACACGCATCGGCGCGTCGGACGATTTGTCAACAGGGCGCAGTACCTTTATGGTTGAAATGAGCGAGGTCGCATCCATTCTGGAAAATGCCACCCCGAAAAGTCTTTTGATTTTAGATGAAATCGGCCGCGGCACCAGCACCTATGACGGGCTTTCCATCGCATGGGCGGTGCTGGAGCATTGCGCGGTAAAGCTAAAAGCAAAAACCATGTTTGCCACGCACTACCATGAGCTGACGCAGCTTGAAGAAAAGATGGAGGGCGTTGTAAACTACAATATTGTCGCCAAAAAACGCGGTGATGATATTATATTCCTTCGCAAAATCGTGCGCGGCGGCACGGATGACAGCTACGGCATTGAGGTTGCAAAGCTTGCAGGCGTGCCTGACGGTGTTTTGCGCCGCGCCAGAGAGATTCTGTCAGACATTGAATCGGGCGAGGAGGGCGTACGTATCCGCGGTAAAAATACAGAGATGCCTGCTCCCACAATGCAGATGGGATTTGAAGCGCTCGGCGGGCAGGAAATTTTGGACGAGCTCAAATCCATTGATGCCAACACATTGTCCCCGATTGAAGCACTCGAAACACTCTTTCGCATCAGCCAAAAAGCAAAAGAATTTTAGGAGATTTTTATGAAATTACAAAAAATCGCATACAGTGCCATCATTGCCGCCATCTACGCGGTTTTGACGTTGGCGCTCGCCCCTGCTTCCTTCGGCCCTGTGCAGTGCCGCATTTCGGAAGCGCTTTGCGTGCTGCCGATGCTTTCCGCCGCAGCCGTGCCCGGCCTTGCCGTCGGGTGCCTTATCGCAAATCTTTTTATGGGCTCAGTCTACGATATCGTGTTCGGCACGCTGGCAACACTTTTTGCCGCCATCTTAACGCGCGTTTTTCGGAAGAATAAATGGGTTGCCATGGCGTTTCCCGTCCTTTTAAACGCCGTCATCGTCGGCGGCTATATCGGCCTTTTTCTCGACAAAAGCGCCGCGGTATGGTTTTTTATGCTTACAGTGGGTGCAGGGCAGCTTGTTGCCTGTTATGGTTTTGGATTGCCGCTTTACGCGGTTTTAAAGAAAAGAATAAAAGAATAAAAAGGAGCATATTATGCAGAATTTCGATACATTGGCGTTTGTGGTTGCCCTGTTTTTTGCCTTTCCGCTATATTTTATGCCCAGTTTTATCGCTGCAAAAAAAGAGCATCCCGCCCGCCGCAAAATTCTCCTGTGGAATCTTTTGACGGGGTGGACACTCATTGGGTTAGCCGTCACACTTATATGGAGCTGTTGGGATGTAAAAAATGAACCAACTACTGAAGAATAAAAATAAGAAAGGAGCTGTTTTGCAGCTCCTTTTATTTTATCGTTTTATTTTATTTGTTGTCGTCTTTACAAATTCCGTGTCGCGTATCTTTACTTTTGAAATGTTCTTATAAATCGGAAGTTCTGCGCACACCTTATGGATATCATCCAATAAAACCTTCTCGACATTTTCCTTCGGTGCGTCCTCGCCAAGAAACACCTCTGCCATAAGGCCGACTTCGCTCTCGTTTTCATCGCAAATGCCGCGGACAACCACCTCGGCCACATACGGAATTTGCATGACGTATTCCTCAAGCTCCTCAGGGAACACGTTTTTGCCGTTTTTCAGAACAATCAGATTTTTCTTTCTGCCCGTGATTAAAAGCTGACCTTTTTCATTAAAACGCCCGTAGTCGCCCGTGTAAAACCAGCCGTCACGGATTGCCTCACGCGTTTTTTCTTCATCTTTATAATAGCCCATCATCACGGTCTTGCCCTGCACGCAGATTTCGCCGTCCCCCTCGGAAGAAGGATTGTCAATCCGCACTGCAATGCACGGAAGCGGCATGCCGACGGTGGCAGGGTCATTAAAATCGTTTCGGTTTGCGCTTATAATGGGGGAACACTCCGTAATGCCGTAGCCGTTTATGAGGTTTATGCCGATATCGTCAAAAAACTTGCCGAGCGACGCACGCAGCGGCGCACCGCCGCAGACAATTACCTCTAAATTGCCGCCGAACGCCGCATGGATGGACGAAAAAAGCTTGCGGCGCAAATCAATGCCAAGACGGCGCAAAAAGTTGCTGACGGGAATCATTGCCTTCAAAAGCGCGGTCTTACCGCTTTCCTTGGCGTTTGCCCATATCTTTTTATAGAAAATCTCCGCAAATGCAGGCACGACCACGATATAGTCGGGCTTATAAAGCTGAAGATTTTTCAAAACGGCCTTCATATTTTCGTTAATGCAAATGGTTGCATGGCTATGCAGCGCAAATAGGACAGAGCCTGACTCAAACGTATGATGGAGTGGCAAAACAGAAAGGCAAACGGTTTTGAGCGACGTATTGCGAAGGCCATGGTAGATGATGTTTACGAGGTTTTCTTCTGAAAGCATAACGCCTTTTGCCATCCCTGTCGTGCCCGAGGTGTAGACAATTTCTCTAAGCTCCGCGGGGGAAGACACCGCCTCGATAAAGGTTTTATCGCCTTCAAGCAGCCTTTGGCGCCCCATGTCTATAAATTTTTGCCAAGAGAGCACGCGCTCCGATTCCTCGACCACGTCAAAGCCGATGAAATATTGAATATTCGGCAGCGCTTCCATAAGCTGCGGGATGTATTTTTCGTACTTTTTGGAATAAAAAAGCACTTCACTGTCCGCATGCTCCAAAACATGTATAATATCGAGAAGGGGCAGCTCCTTATCCACAGGCACGAGTACCCCGCGGCTTTGCAGCATGGTTAAAAATACAGTTATCCATTTATAGCTGTTCTCGCCGATAACGGATACGTGCGCCGTATCCTTGCCGATTGCCGCAAGCGCCGTGCCGAGCGCACGTGTATCTTCATAAAATGCGCGATATGTAACCGCATGCGGCTTGCCGCCTTCCTTGTAGCGAAATGCGATTTTGTCACCCGCCTCGCGCACTGCAATCTCCAAAAGCTCACGAATACTGCCAAATGGTGTCACGTCATAGTAGGGATAATTTTTATTCTTTCTCATAAATCGCTCCTTTTGTTTTCTCCTATTATACAGGAAACGGAAAAAAATGTCAAATGAAATTTAAGACTGTTAATTATTTATTTCTGCTTGTATAACAAAAAAAGGAGCTGTATTTTTTACAGCTCCTCTTTTTTTGTTTCATTATTTTACGCTTTCTTTTAAAGCTTTGCCGGCTTTGAATACCGGAACCTTTGCTGCCGGAATCATAACCTCTGCACCTGTCTGCGGGTTCTTGCCCTTGCGAGCTGCGCGCTGACGTGTTTCGAAAGTACCGAAACCTACGAGCTGTACCTTATTGCTTGCTGCCAGCTCTTTTGTGATGATGTTGATTGCAGCTGCGAGAGCCTTTTCTGCGTCCTTCTTGGAAAGTTCTGCATTTGCTGCGATAGCTGTTACGAGTTCTGCTTTGTTCATCTTTTTCACTCCTTCCGACTTTTAACTTAAAATCATTTTATCACGAAAATATGTGCCTTGCAACACTTTTACAAAAAAAGTGTGAAAAAACGGGATTTTTTCCGAAAATTGCAAGAAAACCGAAATTATCTCTTGGAGAACTGCGGTGCGCGACGTGCAGCCTTAAGACCATATTTCTTTCTTTCCTTCATTCTCGGGTCACGTGTTAAGAAGCCTGCCTTCTTCAGCGCGGGGCGATTTGCCTCGTCTGCCAAAAGAAGTGCTCTTGCGATGCCGTGACGGATTGCGCCTGCCTGACCGGTTACGCCGCCGCCGCCGACTCTGCAAATAACATCCATCTTGCCGAGCTGACCTACAAGGTCAAGCGGCTGACGGACGATTGTCTTTAATGTTTCCAAACCAAAATAATCGTCAATATCTCTGCCATTGATTGTGACAACACCTGTGCCGGGGAGAAGGCGTACTCGAGCGACAGATTTCTTTCTTCTTCCGGTACCGTAAAACTCTGTTTTTTCAGCCATGATAAGTTACCTCCTTATTCCCAAATTTCAGGCTTTTGTGCCGCATGCTTATGTTCTGCATCGTTGTAGGTGCGAAGACGTGTCAGCGCTGCGCGACCGAGTGTCGTGTCAGGAATCATGCCATGGATTGCAAGTTCCACAATCTTAGACGGGTCCTTACGCATCAAATCGCGTGCCAATACCTCTTTGAGGCCTCCAACGTAGCCACTGTGTCTGTAGTAAGACTTCTGGTCGAGCTTTTTGCCCGTCAACACAACCTTATCACAGTTGATGACAATTACGTGATCGCCACAGTCAACATTCGGTGTGAAGGTGGGTTTATGTTTGCCGCGCAAAAGGGAAGCTGCAACTGCCGCAACGCGGCCGACAGACTTTCCGGAAGCGTCGAGAATATACCAGTTTCTTTTTACATCACCCGGCTTCTCTAAAAAACTACTCATCTTCAATCCCTCCGTTTCTATTCGATGTTTGCTATTATAAGCTTTTTTTATTCGTTTGTCAATAGTTTTTTTGAAAAATTTTAACTTTAAAGTCGTTTTCTCTCGTTTCCTTCGTTTTTCTTCTGTTTTCTCCTGTTTTCTAATGTGCAATTTTTCATTTTTTGCATCCTGCCCTTGACGAATACACCGCTTTGTGGTATACTTTTTACAGATTTTGGAAGGGAGGGACGCCATATGCCGCTGGATTCGACAGCGCTTTGCCGCATGGCGCATGAGCTTTCGGCCGCCGCAGTCGGCAGCCGCATCGAAAAAATTACACAGCCTGAGCGTGACGAGGTGGTGCTCCTTCTTCGTACCCTCGGTGGCCACCAGCGTCTTGTTATCAGTGCGGACCCGCAAAATCCGCGCATACATATAACGGAAATGCGAAAACAAAGTGCGCCCGAAGCGCCACTGTTTTGCATGCTTTTAAGGATACACCTCGGCGGCGGCAAGATTACAAAAATCGTCCAGCCGGGATTTGAGCGGATGCTGCAGATTTTTGTCACGGCAAGAAACGAAATGGGAGACGCTGTGGAAAAATGCCTTTCCGCAGAATTTGCGGGACGGCATGCGAATATCATTCTTCTCGATGCGGACGGCAAAATTATAGACGCGGTGCATCATACGGATTTAACAAGCGGGCGCGGCATACTCCCCGGCCTTCTCTACACCCCGCCCCCGCCGCAGGACAAGGCGGATATTTCGTGCCTTACCAAAGAAGAGGCAACAGCGCTTCTTTCTGCCCAGCCTGCCGATACGCTTGCAGAAAAAGCGCTGGTACGGCTTTTCGGCGGCATCAGCCCGCTTCTTGCGCGTTCCCTTTTGCAAAATGTGCTCGGGGATGCGTCCGCCCCAATCGGGGATAAAGCCGCGTTTTTAGCCGAGGCACTTTTGTCTTTTTGGGAAAAGCGCACGGAGGCGACGCCCACAGTCCTTCGGGATAAAGACGGCGTCCTTTGTGACTTTACCGCGTATTACCCTTATATATATGAAGGCATTTACGAAATTCTGCCGCAGGAGAGCCTTACGGCGGCAATGGAGCTTTATTTTAAAGAGCGTGACGCCGCCGCGCGCATGCGGCGAAAAAGCGCGTCCTTGCGCCGCCGTATCAGCGGAATTTTAGAGCGCCTTTATAAAAAAATACAGATTCATACCGAAACGCTTGCGGAAACGGAAACGATGGAAAAGTACAAGATTTACGGCGAGCTTATCGTGGCAAACCTCTATCGCATTTCGGAAAATGCAGCGTCTGTGACGGTGGAAAATTTTTATGACAATATGGCGCCTATCTCCATTCCTTTGGATAAAACGAAATCTCCGTCCCAAAACGCGCAAATGTATTTTAAAAAATACCGCAAATTAAAAACGGCGGTTTCCGTTGTCGGTGCGGAGCTCGAAAAGGCAAGGCGCGAGGTTTTATATATGGAATCGGTCGCCGAAATGACGGAGCGCGTGGAAAGTGAAGCGGATTTAGAGGAAATCCGCGCCGAGCTTGCCGCGGGCGGCTATATAAAGGTAGAAACCCGCGGCAAAAGCCGACGCGAAGCACCCGCAAAGCCCCTTCTTTTCACGATTGACGATTTTTCCATTTATATCGGCAGAACGGGCAAGCAAAACGAAATGGTAACGTTTCGTCTCTCGCGTGCGGACGATATTTGGCTTCACGTCAAAAATATGCCGGGCGCACACGTTCTTATCAAGACGGAAAACCGCGAAGTGCCCGATGCGGTGCTTCTTCGCGCAGCGGAATATGCCGCACATTACAGCGGCGCGGCCGCATCCAGCGGCGTGCCGGTTGATTATACAAAGGCAAAGCATGTCTGGAAGCCATCGGGCGCAAAGCCCGGTATGGTTCTTTATAAAGAACAACGAACTATATATGTAACACCAAAAAAATAGGGAGCTGCATGCAGCTCCCTCAGCGTGTCGATAAACCTATCGACACGCTGGCAGACGAGGAAAAAGGAAGGGAAATCTGTTCAATGCAAGCTCGTCGGCGTACGAGGGTACGGTAGAGATTGCATTGGACGGAAGCAAGCAAAATCCCCTGAAAACTG
>JAZNLF010000215.1:0-6610 GCA_045578945.1 Clostridia bacterium
CATCGCTTACATTGTCTGCCGCTTTGTAAATCGCTTCCTCAGCGGCACACGGCATCGCGAATATAATCCATAAAATAAAAAGTATCCATAGTTTTCGTATCATTTTTCTCTCCTTGTACTATGGCAAAATGGAAAGCACGGTATCAAAGAGTGCGGACACAATCGGGGTGGAAAGGCCTAAGATAATCAGCTTGCCTGCCATCTCAAGTTTTGCGGCGAGCGCACTTTCGCCCGCATCGCGGCAAAGGGATGCGCCGACATCTGCGATAAAGCTCACGGCAATTACCTTCCATATCGCACCCATGTAAGAAGGCGCAAGGCCTGCTTTTTCGGAAAGCTCTGTGATGGAGGCGGTCACCTCACGCATGTAGGGAAGCGCGGTAAAAAGAAGCAGTGCGCCGCCCGCTATCGTCACGAGTATGGCATATGAACTTTTAAATTGCTTTAGAAAAAGTGCGAGCGTGGCAGTACCCACCGCAAGCAGCGTCAGACGAAAAATATCCATTTTTTATAACCCGAACACGCTTTTTACCGTGTCAAACAGTGTGGCAATTTCGCGGACAACGAGCATCAAAACCACCACAAGTCCCGCAAGCGTTGTCAGCATCGCCTGCTCCTCACGCCCTGAGCGCACCAGAACCTGATGCAAAACGGAAACGAGAATTCCAATCGCGGCAATACGGAAAATAAAATCGACTTCCATATGAAAACTCCTTTGTGCACTTCTAAATAAATACAATCACGAGCGCAAGCCCTGCCATCACCGAAATACTGCCGTAAAGCTTGTCTTTTTGCCGTCTCTCCAGCTCTTTGTCCTCTAAAAGCTTCTCGATGCGAGAGCGCGCCGTGCGAAAATTTTGAAGCTGTCCTTCCGCATCTGCGGCAGAAAGCCCTGCCGCAAAAAGAGAAAGCACCGACGCGGTTTCGCGGTCAAAGCTTCCGCTTTTGATTGCACGTAAAACGGCAGTTTCCGCATCCATATCTGCCATATTTTTTGCCGCCTCCCCGAAAAAACTGTCAAAGTCCGAGGCGTGCGAAAACGCATCAGGGAGGGGAAGGAGAAGCGCGCGGATATCGTTTTCCATACTGTGAAGGCCGTCTGATAAAAGTGTTAATCGGTTTATGGCGCTGCGGCGCGAAAATGCGCCCGCGCGCCCGATAAAAAATGCACCCGAAATCACGATAAATGATGCAAAAAAACGAAACATCCCTGCACCTCCTATATAAGTATAGGTATGCAGGGTTGTCCCGAGATATGAATGGGGATGTAAAAAATGTTCAGACCGCTCAAAGATAAGATCATCAAGAAAGGAGCTGCAAAATGCAGCTCCTTTATCTATTGTATAAGACCAATGCTTTGTGGAATATTTTCCATTGTCGGTACATCCGCCGTATCATTATATAGCGGCAAGAGTGCGGTCGAGAGCACGGTGTCCATTGTTTCGGCAAACACAATTTCCATTTTGTCGAGAATTTCCGCGGGCACTTCCTCCAAATCCTTTTGGTTGGCTTTTGGCAAAATAACCGTTGTTTTTCCGTAGCGGTATGCCGCCAAAAGCTTTTCCTTGACGCCGCCAATCGGCAAAACGCGGCCGCGGAGCGTAATTTCCCCTGTCATCGCCAAATCCCCGCGCACGGCGCGCCCTGAAAGCGCGGAGGCAATGGCCGTTGCAATCGTAATGCCTGCGGATGGCCCATCTTTTGGCACGGCACCCTCGGGTACATGCAGGTGTAAATCCCGCGTTTTATAAAAGTCCTTCGGGATACCGAGCGAAGCCGCCCTTGTCCGAATAAAGCTGATGGCAGCGGCGGCAGATTCCTTCATCACGTCACCCAGCTTGCCCGTCAGTTGTACCTTGCCGTCCCCTTCCATGGCGTTTACTTCGATTTCCAGCGTTTCGCCGCCTACCGCGGTCCACGCAAGACCGCACGCCGTGCCGACAAGCGGCATCGAGTCGGTCGCACTTTGCAAAAATTTATATGCGCCGAGGTAATTTGTCAGGTTCTTTCGGGTGAGGGACACACACGTTTTGCCGTCAAGAATCTCCTTCGCCGCGCGGCGAAGTGCGTGGGCAAGCTCGCGCTCTAACGAACGCACGCCTGCTTCTTTTGTATAATGCGTAATAATGTCCGAAATGACGTCGCGGCGTATACGCACCATATTGCCCGAAAGTCCATGTTTTTTAACGTTTCGCGGCCAAAGATGCCGCATGGCAATCTCCGTTTTTTCCATTTCGGTATAGCCCGAGATTTCAAGAATCTCCATGCGGTCGTACAAAGGACGCGGAATTTTGTCCGCAGCATTTGCGGTCGTTATAAACATAACGTCTTGTAAGGAAAAGGGTACTTCCAAAAAGTGGTCGCGAAAGGTACTATTTTGTGCAGGGTCTAAAACCTCTAAAAGCGCCGCGGTCGGGTCGCCCTTATAATCTGTGCCGAGCTTATCAATCTCGTCCAAAAGAACAAGCGGATTTTCCGTGCCTGCACGCTTGATAGCGTCCGCAATTCGGCCCGGCATCGCACCGATATAGGTTTTTCTGTGGCCGCGGATTTCCGCCTCGTCATGCACACCGCCGAGTGCGATGCGGACATATTGCCGCCCGAGCGCCTCTGCAATGGATTTTGCAATCGAGGTTTTGCCCACACCGGGCGGACCGACCAGACATAGAATTTGCCCGCCGACGTTTCCCGACAGGGCGCGCACCGCCAAATATTCCAAAATTCTTTCTTTTACGCGCGAAAGGCCGTAGTGGTCACGCTCCAAAATGGCCGCGGCGCGGGAAATATCTGTATTTTCTTCGCTTTTGATGCCGTAGGGCATGTCCAAAAGCTGTTCTAAGTAATTATAAATGGTGTTTGCTTCTGCGGAAGCAGACGGGAAGCGCGACAGGCGTGAAAGCTCCTTTTCCGCTTTTTTGCGAACTTCCTCGGGCAGCGGTTTGGTCTTGATTTTTTCCGCAAAAGCGGCAATGTCGCTTTCTAAATCATCTCCAAGCTCGTGCGCGATAACGCGCATTTGCTCGCGCAAAATATTTTCACGCCGCTGCATGGCAAAGTTTTCCTGCACCTTCATGGCAATGTCACGCTCGGACTGCAAAACGGCAATTTCATTTTCCAAAATGGAAATCAGCTTTTCCACGCGGCGCATCAGATTGTTTTCTTCCAAAAGCGCTTGCCTGTGCTCCGTACGCAAAAGAATTTCCGCGGCAATCGCATCCGTATAGCGCCCCAAATCGCGATTTGCAGATATTTTCGCATATAAATCGCGGCTGGTGGTGGGGCTAAGCTCCAAATATTCCAAAAGCAGTCTGTCCGCCATGCGGATGGCGGCCTCGGTATCCGCCGTTGTCAGCGCAAAGCGGTCCTCCTGCACTCTTTGGACGACAGAGTTTATAAAATCGCCGTCCTCCACCTCTAAAAGCTCGGCGCGGTAGAGGCCTTCCACCAAAACACGGATAAATCCCTTCGGCAATTTCAGGAGCTGCTTTATCCGCACAACCGTCCCGCGGCGATAGAGGTCCTCCTCCGTCGGTGTTTCGACGGATGCATCCTTCTGGCTTGTTAAAAACGCAAGCCTTTCTTTTTCCATGGCGGCTTCTAAAGCGGCAATGGATTTTTCGCGTGCCACATCAATATGCAGCACCATATATGGGAAAATGACGATACCCCGCATCGGGATAAGCGGCATTTCTTCTCTCTTTCCCGGCAACGAAAACGCCTCCTAACTGTATTTTATTATAGTATAGCGTATTTGGCGGGGGAATTCAAGAGTTAATTTTTAGATGGAAAATATTAAAAGACAAATTATTTATTGACGAATCCAAAATAATCATGTATAGTAAATATAAGAAGGAGTGAAATAATGGAAGCGATTATACTGACTGCAATCGGCGTAGGGTTTGCGACTGTTCTCGGCGCACTCATCGGGTTTCTTTTCAAAGGCATCTCTCATAAATGGAGTGATATTGTGCTCGGCTTTGCCGCGGGCGTGATGCTCTCGGCGGCCGTTATCGGTCTTATATTGCCTTCTCTCGAAGGCGGCGGCGCGCTTGCGCCTATAGTTACGACAGTCGGCATTTTTTGCGGTGCTTTACTATTGCATATACTCGACAAGGCCGTGCCGCATATACATAAAATCAGCGGTACGGATGCAAAAACGCATAAAATTTTGCTTTTTGTTCTGGCGATTGCCATTCATAATTTTCCCGAGGGGATTGCCGCAGGCGTCAGCTTTGGAACAGGAAATTATGCGGAGGCATACATGGTTGCAGGGGGGATTGCGCTGCAGAACATTCCCGAAGGCATGGTCATTATTGCGCCCATGCTCCTGGCAGGCTTTGGCAGGAAAAAGACGTTTTTAATCGCATCCTTCACGGGACTCATTGAAGTGTTCGGCACCATGCTCGGCTATTTTGCCGCGCGTGCTTCTGCGGCCATTTTGCCGTTTGCGCTTGCTGCAGCAGGCGGGACAATGCTCTACGTCATCAGCGACGAGATGATTCCCGAAACACATGCCCACGGAAATGAGCGCGGCGCTACATATGCCATTTTAGTCGGCTTTTGCCTGATGCTTTTGGTGGATTCTTATTTGGGATAGTTTTTGTTCGAGTCTTACTGCACGATTGCAATACAAAAGAAAAAGGTTTGATACATAATGAAGCGAAGGTGCTTCCTTTTGACAATCGCATTCGTATGCGGTGTGTTTTGCGCGGCGGCAGAAAAATCCGTGTATGCACTTATTGCCGCCGCGCTCGCCGCGGTTGTCAGTCTTTTTTGTTTTCTACGAAAATACAAGGATGTCGGGTGGCTTTGCATCATGGCCGTCAGCGGGCTTTTGGTCGGGCTTTTTTTATTTATTCTTCAATTTTCCACCTACAACAAAAAGCTGTCGACATTATCTGCCGATACAGAAATTTGCGGCCGTATTACGGCGTATACCACTACATCGGGCGGACGGGCGCGCTACACGATAAAGGCGGATAAAATGCGCTTTTATCTCTATCCCGAAGGGGAAGAGCGTTTCCATATTGGCGAGGTGGTAAAGCTTTCCGCGCCGATTACGCCTCCTTCGCAGGGGAAAAACTTCGGCGAGTCGGACTCTCGCTTTTACATGATGGCAAAGCGCGTGCACGGCTCTATATTTTGTAAGGCGTCGGAAATAGAGGTGGTGGGGTATGATTTTTCTCTTTTTCGCCCCACGGACCTCTTTTTGGCACTTCGTGCATATACGGCAGTCATCATAGAAGCGCACACGCCCGAGGATGTGCAAGGGTTTTTGCTGGCATTTTTATCGGGTGACACGACCGCTCTTTCCATGGAGGCGCGTGATGCGCTTCGCCTGTCGGGGCTTTCGCATATTGTGGCAATTTCGGGCATGCATCTGCAAATTCTTGTGCAGGCAGCCATGGCGCTTTTACGCGCTTTTAAGATGCGCCGCCGCCTCGTTGTCGCCTTTGTTACGCTTTTTCTCGCCTGGTTTGTTGTTTGTTTTACGGGCGCGTCGGCGTCTGTTCTTCGTGCCGCCCTGATGATGACTGTGGCGGTAGCGGCACAGCTCTTTCGCAGGGAAAGTGACGGCGTGACCGCGCTTTCCATAGCCATACTGGTGCTTTCTTTTTTCAATAGTGCCATTTTATTCGACATCGGCTTTCAGCTTTCCTGCGGGGCAACGCTCTCTATTTTGTTTTTTGCAAAGCCAATGCAGGAAAGGCTTTCCTTTTTGCCGTCCGTTTTGCGGCAGACCGTCGCGCTGTCCGTCGCGGCAACCATCGGTTGCTTTCTGCCTGCTGCCTACCACTTCGGCACCGTATCCTTCGTGGGGATTTTAGCAAATCTTGTTGTTTGCCCGATTGTATCACCGCTTTTTGTCTTGAGTTTCCTGTCTGTACTTTTGGGACTGGTTCCCTTTATCAGTACGTTTTCATTTTTTCTCACAACGCTTGGCGTCCGCTTTGTTCTTGGTGTTGCCCGATTTTTTGCGGGGCTGCCCATCGCACAAATTTGGATTTCGCGCCCGAATGTAATTTTTGCAATTGCTTTCATTCTCTTATCTTCCGCCTTCTATTATCTTTTGGAGAAAAGGTGGCGGCGCACACTTTATCTTTTAAATCTTGCACTCCTATTTCTTCTGACAAGCTTTCTTCCAAATCTTTCCGACACTGCGCATGTGACCTTTTTAAGTGTGGGCAACGGCGATTGCACGCTTTTTTCGCATCAAAACACGCATGTTTTAATTGACAGCGGCGGCAGCTTGCAAAGTGACGTAGGCGAAAAAACGCTTCTGCCGTATTTAAGGCGCGAGGGCATCCGAAAAATTGACGTCGCATTCCTGACGCACTATCACACCGACCATGGTGAGGCCTTTCTGCCGCTTTTGGAAAGCGGCATGATAAAGCGCCTCGTTCTCCCCAAAAGTGCGAATGCAACGCTGAAATTTAAGCTGATGAAAGCCGCAAGCCGCACCGACACCACAGTTTTATTTGCAAAAGATAAAGACCTTTTTCAAATCGGGGCAGCAGAAATTGCCGCCTTTGATTCCTCTGTGGGGGATGCGGAAAATGATGGCATTGTGTATCGCCTTTCGGTGCATGGCGTGCGCGTACTCCTGACA
>JAZNLF010000216.1:0-3666 GCA_045578945.1 Clostridia bacterium
CATGCCGCGGCAAGCGAAATTCGTCCCTGAATCTTTTTCATACTGCCGAGAAAATTGCGGAAATCCGCGGCACCACCACCGAGGTGATTGCCGCCGAAACCAAGGAAAATGCCAAACGTCTTTTTAACATCTCATAAAAAAGGAGCTGTATTTTTTTACAGCTCCTTTTTATATTTTTGTTATTTTACCGCCACCGTGTAGATAAGCGGCGTATCTTTTGAATTTCTGTCAAAGCGGATGCGCACGGTTTCTTTTCCTGCCGTTTCCGTAAACGGAATTCCCAATGTTTTTATGCCCTCTGTTTTTTCCGAGAACACATGCTTTTCTTCGCCAATTAAAATCTCGACATTTAAAGTATCGGTCATACTGCCCGCCTCGACAATCACCTTATTTTCCGCCATTGGCGAAACCTTCACCGCGTAGCTGAACCAGCCGTGGGCATTTACCGTGCTCCAAGCCGCTCCAAGCCTCGTGCCCGGGATGCGGCAAAGCTTATCGCCTTTTATATAGGTGTCGCTAAAGTTTACCTCTTTTTGCAGCTTATGCCCTTCCATACCGCCGCCGCAAACAACATAATCAAGATACCCCTTTTCCGAAAGCCGTGCGTTTTCCATTTCCTCCGCCGCAAGGCTTGCCCGCATATCGCGGATAAAATTCGGAATCAGCGGTACCGCAGAGTTTGTAGCATCATGTATATCAAGCTTTGTGCAATAAAAATCCTCTCCAAGCTTTAATACGCCTTCCGCATGTATGGCTGCAAGCTTTTCAAAGCACTTTTCCATCTCGTCGCGATGCGCCCTGTCGCCAAATTCAAAATAACGCGCATAGTGATAAAACGAAAGCGCAAGCTGCTCCCATGCCGCCGTCGTATACTTTAAATTTAAAAACTTTGTCCATAAGTTTTTATATGCTTTTTCCTCGATTTTCCCTTCCAGCGCGCATACCTTTTCATAAAGCGCGGCTGCCTCAGCGGCGGCATCCGCCTTTTCCTGCAAGACGCCTTCTATACTGCCGCGTTCCCAACCGATGGGAATAAACCACTCGTTTGAAGCGATGGAAAACGCATCACGCATCATCTCAAAATAAAAATGGTTTTTCGAGTGGTTGATAGACGGAAATGCGCTAAGTTCGCTGTAATAGTAGCCTTTGAGGTAAATGGTTTTCTTCAGGATTTCCTCCGTCGGCTCCATAAGCGCCAGGACTTCTTCCCCAAAGCCGGGGTACATGTTTTCAAAGAAACGCAAAATCTCTGCGTCCACATCCGCCCCGTTCATGCACGCGTTCATAATCGTAAGGTTTACTTCATTCGCTTCCCCAAAGGGGTCACACCCTGCGCGGTCAATCCGCGAGCAGTAGCCTATGACATCATGCCCCTCGCAATACGCAAATTTTTCTTTAATATGTTCTTTGAGCATCAGCGGCAATCTGCCCTTGCCGAAAAACTCGCCGAATATATCTGTTTCCACCAAAAGCGGATTGTTTTTGATTTTATTGTAGAATTTGTTGTGCGGCAGGCATAAGCTCCAGTCAAACTGCGTCCACTTATCCATAACAACCATGTCCTTTGAGATGGATTCATACGCCTCCATCATCATGGCATAGTCTTCCTCAATACTCGCAAAGGGGCGCACAATCATCTCCTTGCCGAGCGCGGCGCAGGTATTATGTAAAATCTCCGTCACATACTTGACGCGGCCGATTTTATCCAATTTTTGATTTTTAAGCTTCAAAAGCGGAATCCGCGTTTCATGTAATGTAAGTACAAATCCGTCAACCTTCGGATATGCAGCGAAGAAATCGCGAATCTTATGCTCGATAAAATCGCGTACGATGGGGTGGGTGACCTCCACATCGCCAAACGTATTCAAAATTTCGGGATACGCTTCTTCAAAGCCTGTCGGCAATTCCAATTCATGGTGCCATACATAGGTTTTTATGCCGTGCGCGCTTGTTATTTCGCACGCTGCATGCACCGCATCCATCGTTTTTTCGATAAATGCCGCGTCCTTCCCCGCATTGAAGCGTTCGTATTTCCGATACAGCGTCATTCCGTCAATATTTCCCTTTTGGGGATTATGAATAGGCCCGATAAACTGCATATGCGTCATGTTGTTTTTTACTGCATATTCCACCGTTTGCAAAAGGTATTCTTTTTCAATATCCACGGGGTTTGCAACCGCAATCCCCCGAATCATATTCCTCATTATGTATACCTCCCTTTATTTTCTCTCATCATTTTACTACATTCTCTTAAAAAAAGCAAGAAACGCTTGCTTTTTTTTCAGAATATGGTATGATAGAGGTACATTATTTCGGCAAAAGGGAGCTGATTTTTTCCGTCCACGAAAGGATGTCTACGCTTTCCGTCAGGATTTTCGTCAAGACGTGTTTGCCCGCGGGCCAAAACCGCAGCACAAAAAAGGCTGCAGAAAAAAGCAATATACTGCTGATGCTTTTTTTATAAAACCGAGATTTTTTTCGTGGCGGTGCTTTTTTTCGCCTGTCCATTTTATTCGTTTCCTTTCGTTTTTTACATTATTTTTATGAAAGGTTTTGCAAAAATATGACCAAAACACCCCTTGCAGATGCTGTAAAAAGCTATGCCCTTCAAAATCAAACGCGATTTCATATGCCCGGTCACAAAGGATGTGATGCAGGCCTTTTTTCTGCATCCTTCTGCCAATATGACGTGACCGAGCTTTCCGAAACGGATAATCTCCTATCGCCCACGGGATGCATCAAGGAGGCGCAAGCCCTTTGCGCCCGCGCCGCGGGTGCAAAATGCTCATTTTTTACAACGGGCGGCTCGACCGCGGGGATTTTAGCAATGTTTAAGGCCGTTCTAAAAAGCGGTGACCGCGTGATTGTAGACCGCGGCTGCCATATTTCCGTCTACGCGGCGCTCGCAGTTTCGGGTGGTGTGCCCGTATATGTGCGTGGGGATTTTAATGCGTCACTCGGCGCTTTCTGCCCGCCCACACTTACTGAAATCGAAAAAAAATTCCGTGAAAACCCGTCTGTCCGCGCCGTTTTTATTACATCGCCAAACGCGTTTGGCATCACCGCGCCGCTTTCGGAAATTTCTGCTTTTTGCCGCAAAAACAACCTTTATCTTTTGGTGGATGAAGCGCACGGCGCGCATTTTGCGTTTGCGCCCGATTGCCCGCCCACGGCGCTTTCCCAAGGGGCAGACCTTTGTGTGCAAAGCTATCATAAAACGCTGCCTGCCTTAACGGGCGCGGCTGTTTTACATGTCGGTAGCCCTGCACTCAGGGCGCGTGCGGATGCTGCCCTTCGCCTTTTTCAGTCCACAAGTCCTTCGTACCTTCTTCTTGCGAGTATTGACTCGGCACGTGCCGCGGCAGAGGAAAGTGCGGAAAAATGGGCATCTCTCGGTCGGGTAATTCGGGAGAATGCGCCGCCGAATCTCCTCCCCACATCCGACCCGTATCGGCTGGTCGTGCTTTGTGACGGGCATCACACCGCAAAAATGCTGGAAAAGGAAAACATTGTGCCCGAAATGACAGGCTCGCACGGCGCGGTTTTTATCGTGACGATGGCAGATACGCCCGACGCGGTCAAAAAGCTTCTTGCGCTTGCCAAAACGTTTCCCGCCATGTGTGCGCCCGCCATGCTGCCGCCGCCCTGCCCAATGAAGTCGGATCG
>JAZNLF010000217.1:0-13703 GCA_045578945.1 Clostridia bacterium
ACGTCATATGCCTTCGTAAGTGTTTTCTTGACATTTTGAAAAGACATTTTTTTCCGCTCGGTTTCCTGCGGCACGTCTTTTCCTTTTTTCTGTATCGCGTGTGGTAGCGGAATACGAATTATGCCAATGCCGAAAACTATGGACTTTTTTATATCCGCCCCCACTTTTTGATATATAATCGTGACACTTATGGGTGCGCATAATAACAAACTTAAAACCAGGATGACAGCCGCTAAAATATAAATCCACATAGCGTCTCCTCCTATCTTTCCGCGTAGTATATGTAAAATTAAGGTTTTTATACGCCTTCTGTTTCCAAAGGCTCTTCCGTTTCCGCTTCGGGCAGTGCGTCAATAGACGTAAGACCAAAGCAGCGCAAAAATTCCTCTGTCGTGCCGTAGAGAATCGGCCGTCCGGGTGCCTCAAGCCTTCCCGTTTCCTCAATGAGCCCCCGTTCTATAAGCTTTGTGACGGAATATGTGCTGTCCACCCCACGTATCATTTCAATACGGCTTTTTGTAATCGGTTGATGGTATGCAATCACAGAAAGTGTTTCAAGCGCCGACACGCCAAGCTCGCGCTTTCGTTTCGGCTCTGTTACCATGCGTACCGCATCGGCATAGATTTCGCGCGTGCACATCTGAAACGCATCCCCGACCGCAATGATTTTAATGCCGCGGTTTTCTTTTTCGTATTTTTCCGCCAATGCCAATATGGTTTCCCTTGCAGCGGCAATATCAATTGCAAGCGCCTCACTCATTTCTGCCACCGTGACAGACGCACCTGCGCCAAAAAGAACTGCCTCTGCCTTGCATTGCTTATCCATTATTGTTTCCCTCCGACAAGGAAAATCTCCTCATTTTCTTCCTCAATCATCAATTTGCCGCGGCTTACAAGATGCAGTACGGCAAGAAATGTGGCAATGACTTCGTTTTTATATTGCATCCCCGAGAATACCGCATAAAATGCCTGCCGTTTCTTTTTTTGAAACAGGCGACTTACATACTGAATTTGCAAGCTGAGTGACACCTGCGGCACCTTTACAATCTCATGAAATGCCTCCACGGGTGGCGGCGCTTGTTCCTCAAGTCGCGCACACACGCGTAAAAAAGCATGATAGAGAGACTCTATCGGCATGTTCGCATTTTCAATCGGTGCATTCTCCATGTTTTCGGGTGCTTTAAAGTAGTTGTCTACTGTTGCAAACTGCATTGTACCAAGCTTTTCTGCTGCCGCCTTCACCTGCCTGTATATGCGCAAACGCTCTGCAAGCTCCTCCCGCGGGTCCTCTTCATTTTCTTCCTGCGATACGGGCAGAAGGGCACGCGATTTAATATAGAGAAGATGCGAAGCCATGGAAAGAAACTCACCCGTAACTTCCATATCCAGCCGCGCCATTTCATCAATATAGGCAAGATACTGCGTGGTAATCTCCGCAATCGGAATATCCGCAAGGTCAATTTTATGTTTTTGCACTAAATGCAGCAGCAAATCAAGCGGCCCTTCAAAAATCGGCAGTTTAAATGATGGCGTATCCATGCTACACACCTACTACCGCAAAAACAATACGCATCAAGATATTATAAACATAGCCTGTCATAACAGAAAAAGGCTTATCTAAAATACCGAAGAAGAGCAGTATCATCAGAATCGGCATTGCATACCGTTCATACTCCATCAGCCTGTAATACCACTTATTCGGCAAAAAGTATGCCAGAATTTTCGAGCCGTCCAGCGGCGGAAACGGTATTAAATTAAAAATACCAAGCCCGACATTGAGGCTCATGCCCGTCATCAAAAGGGATATGAAAAAGTCCGTGATGCTGCTCGGCGGCAAGGGGTAACGCAAAAAAATCCCTAAAAGCAACGCAAATAAAAGTGCCATTAAAAAGTTTGATAAAGGGCCTGCGAGCCCCACAATACTCATGCCCGCCTTCGGATTTTTAAAATACTGCGGATTTACAGGTACGGGCGATGCCCAGCCAAAGCCGAATAAAAGCATGCAAATTGTACCCATAATATCCATATGACGCAGGGGATTTAAAGAAAGACGGCCATTATATTTTGCAGTATTATCCCCCAGAAAATATGCCGCAAGGCCGTGCGCGCATTCGTGCACAGAGATTGCCAAAAGCACCAGCGGTATGCGAAGGAGTATCACTCTTATACTTGTACCGAGTAACATTTTATCACCTACAAATCATTTCTTGCTACATCTTCGTAGCTCTCACGCTTTACAATAAGGCGTGCCTTGCCTTCCTCCACCATGACCACAGACGGCCTTGGCAGGCGATTATAATTACTGCTCATCGAATAGTTATAAGCACCTGTCGACAGGACGGCCAAAAGGTCGCCGCGCCGCAAGGGTGGCAACAAAATATCTTTTATCAATATATCTCCCGATTCACAGCATTTACCGCAAATCGTAACTTTTTCACTACAGGTTTCCATGGGACGAAGCGGCAAAACTGCATCATACTGCGCTTCATACATAATATAGCGCGGATTGTCCGCCATACCCCCGTTTACAGATACATATTTCCGTATCCCCGGCACATTTTTAATTGCACCGACTGTATAAAGCGTTGCCCCCGCATCCCCTACGATAGAACGCCCAGGCTCTACCAGCAGAAAAGGAACGGGCACCTCGTATTTCTTGCAGGCTTCTATAACTGCCTCTTTGGTTTGGTGCATCGCTTCCGAAATCGGCCTTGGTGTATCCGCTTCCGTGTAGCGGATGCCATATCCGCCGCCAAGATTCAGTTCCGTAAGGTAACGCCCCGTTTTATCATATACCGCGCGGATAAGTTCTATCAAAAGCTCTGCCGCAGCGGCAAAGGGCTTACTTTCAAAAATCTGCGAACCGATGTGACAATGTACGCCGACAATCTCAAATCCTTCCCAATCCGTCGAAAGGATACGCAGCGCATCCCCGTTTTTGAGGCTGACACCAAATTTGGAATCCTCCTGCCCCGTCTTTACAAAATCATGTGTATGTGCTTCAATGCCGGGCTTTACGCGCAGCAAAACCTTCGGGAACGAAGCTCTGCCTTGCGCCATCTCCTCCAAAATGGAAAGCTCTTCCTCTCCGTCTGCAACAATTCTGCCAACGCCGCTTTCCACCGCATACAAAATTTCTTCCTCGCTTTTATTATTGCCGTGAAAGCAAATCCTCTCCGCAGGCATGCCTGCCGACAGGGCGGTATACAGTTCGCCACCCGAAACCACATCCACACCGATGCCTTCCGCGTTTGCAATTCTGTAAATTTCCTTTGCAGAAAACGCCTTGGATGCATAGAGTACAAGACCGCCGCTTGGCATGGAATCCATCACATTTTTGTAATCACGCATATTTTGTTTGATGATACCTGCGTCCATAATATATAAGGGCGTACCGAACTCTGCCGCCAGCGCGTCAAACGCCACACCGCCGATTGTCAGTACACCCTGTGCATTCATTTCCACTGTGTTTGCCATACAAACCTCCGCTAATTTTTCTTATCCATTAGTATATCACAAAGGTTTGTATTTGTAAAGCCTTATTTTTCTATAATTGTGTCAATAATTCCACCTAAAGTACGGAACGCTTTTCCTGCTCCTTTTTTCATTGCACGGCTTTGTTTATCCTTTATGGGGTCTGCCACCATGCCAACGACTGCACCCATTGCCATACCCGAGATAAGCCCTGCCATAAAACAAGTTTTATTCAATCCGATTCACCTCACTTTTAGTTGCAAAATACATGTTTTCCGATGGTTGCAATAATTTGTCTTGTCCGAATCCATTCATTCGTTGCGGTACGCGGATTGTAGTAATAAATCGCACCACCAACGGGGTCCCAACCGTTTAGAGCATCCTTTGCTGCACGAATACAGCTTTCCTCCATTTGGGCATGAATCTGTCCGTCGGACACCGCCGTAAACGCACCGGGTTGGTACACAACACCTGCAATCGTGTTGGGGAAAGAGGCGTGCCGCACACGATTTAAAATTACTGCACCGACTGCTACCTGTCCTGAATACGGCTCTCCTCTCGCCTCCCCATTGATGGCACGCGCCAATAAATTCACGTTTCTTTCATATGAGGAGGAACTGTCACCGCCCGATGTTGATGTTGTCCCTGTAGGCAGTCCAAGCTTTGAAAGCGTGGCAGGGCCTGCAACACCATCTGCCGTAAGGCCGTGCTTTGCCTGAAAACGCTTGACTGCTTCGGCAGTTCGCCAACCATAAACACCATCCACTGCACCGCTATAGTAGCCCCAGGAGAGAAGTCTTTGTTGTATTTTATAAACCTCATCACCCCTTGAGCCATATTTTGACAATGCTTCCTCTTCCGTTGGCGTAAACACCACATAAAGGCAGATAAAAGCTGCACTTAAAATCATTATGATTCCTTGTTTTCTCATAGTTCCTCCATATATAAAATACTTTTGCGGCACAGAATTTCGTAAAAAAGAAAAAAGCCGCAATCGTGAATCGTACGGCTTTAGTTTTCTTATATATGGAGTTTTTATTCTGTTTTTTTGATTTTTAATTATTTTTTGCTGAAAAATGATTTTGTATTGCTTCTACGATACGAACGGACGCATTGCCATCTCCGTATGGATTTACCGCCTTTGCCATTTTCTCGTAAACAGCGTTATCACAAAGAAGCTCTTTTGCCATTGCATAGATGGTTTCTTCCGAAACACCTGCAATTTTAACGGTCCCTGCCTCCACAGCCTCAGGGCGCTCCGTTTCGGTGCGAAGAACCAAAACAGGCTTTCCGAGCGAGGGTGCTTCTTCCTGCAGGCCGCCCGAATCTGTCATAATCATGTAAGCGCGATGCATAGCATTGTGCAACTCTTCTACATCCAAAGGCTCAATCAAATGTACGCGGGGTACATTGCCCAGCACTTCGTTTGCCACGCGGCGTACCGCGGGATTTAGATGCACAGGGTATACAATTTCAACATCTTCAAATTCCTCTGCCACGCGGCGTACGGCACGCATGATATTATACATCGGCTCGCCTTGATTTTCGCGGCGGTGCGCCGTTAATAAAATAATGCGTTTATCCTCCCATGGCAATGCTGCCAGCGTAGAATCCTTAAAGGCATACGTGTCTTTTACAGTTGTTTTCAGGGCATCTATGACCGTATTGCCTGTAATAAAGATTTTCGCATCATCCACGCCTTCACGCAGCAAATTTTCACGATTGGTTTTCGTCGGTGAAAAATGAAGGTCTGCCAAAACGCCTGTAAGACGGCGATTGATTTCCTCGGGAAAGGGCGACCATTTATCAAACGTGCGAAGGCCTGCTTCCACATGTCCCACCGAAATGCCGCTGTAAAACGCCGCAAGTGCACCTGCAAACGTTGTGGTCGTATCCCCATGCACAAGCACAATATCAGGCTTTTCTTCTTTGAAAATCTCACAAAGACCTTCCATAACGCGTTTTGTGATATCCGAAAGCGTTTGTCCGCTATGCATAATATCCAAGTCAAAATCAGGCGTAATGCCGAAAATTTCGAGAACTTGGTCCAGCATTTGGCGATGCTGCGCCGTAACACAAACCTTGCTTTCTATATTTTCCGCGGCCGCAAGTTCAAGCACCAAAGGTGCCATTTTAATTGCCTCAGGTCTTGTCCCGAATACTGTAAATACCTTAATCATGGGATTCTTCTCCTTTTTCCTCGTCGGCAGACAGTTTATGATTATTTTCTTTTTTTACACCCATGGCACGTGCTGCAATCAGCGCCGCCATTATGATACCGATAATGAGAAGCACTGCTTTGAATACGCCGTTGGTGACAAGAACAACCGCGCAAAGGCCAAGCACCGTACACATAAGGTATATGATACTCACTGTTTTTTTCTGCGAAAAGCCCATGTCTAAAACTTTATGATGCAAATGTCCCCTGTCAGGGCTCATAACAGGCTTCCCTGCCGCTACACGCCGTACGATGGCAAATCCCGTATCAAAAAGCGGCAAGCCCAGTACCAAAAACGGGACTGCAAAACTGATAACGGCATAGCTTTTAAAGAGACCGATAATGGAAACACTCGCCAAGATAAAGCCCAAAAATGTAGAGCCTGTGTCTCCCATAAAAATCTTTGCAGGGTTGAAATTATAGGGCAGAAATCCAAAGCAGGAACCTGCCAGGGCCGCAGTAATAAGCGCGACTTCGCCCTCACCCACAATCAGCGCGATGCAAAACAGCGACATGCACGCAATCGAACTGACGCCTGCTGCAAGTCCGTCCAGACCATCAATTAAGTTTACCGCATTTGTCACCCCGACGATCCAGACAATCGTAAGCGGTATACCCCAAAATCCTAAGCTGATGACGCCGCTGTCTTTTATAAACTGCGGCACAGAGATAACATCAATTTGCACACCATGCAAAATCAGTATAACTGCCGCCAGTACCTGAAACGGCAATTTCACCTTTGCGCTGAGCTGCTTTGCATCGTCTACAATACCAACGACCAATATTACAAGTGCACCGAGCACCATACCGCGTATGTTTCTGTCAATCGGTGCAAACAGCATAATACTGACAATAAAGCCATAAAATATTGCCAAACCGCCAAGGAGTGGTGTTGGTTTTTTATGCACGCGACGTGCCTCATCCGGCTTATCTACAATGCCCGCCTTGGTCGCAATCTTTTTTATAAACGGTGTGGTTATGAATGCAATAATAAAACTAACCGCAAACCCTAAAAGGAGATGCATTCTGTTCATAACACTCATTCCTTTCTTTTCTGCATCTATGTGACATGCAGTATTTATCTCATGTATCAGCGCGCAACAAAGCCGATTCTTTCCTGTACCCTTGCAAGTGTTTTTTCTGCAATCTCTGCGGCACGTGCGGCACCATCTTTATAAAGGGACTCTAAATATGCCTTATCTCCCGACAGAGCCTCGTATTTTTCTCTGACGGGGCGAAGCTCCTCTATAACAGCCTCTGCAACTTCTTTTTTCAAAGTGCCGTAGCCTTGTCCTGCAAACTTCTCCGCGGCCGCATCAGGCGTTTGACCTGTAACGGCTCCATAAATAGAAAGCAAATTGTTTATGCCGTGCTTGCCTTCCCGATATGCAATCTCACCCTCCGAGTCTGTGACCGCACGTTTAATCTTTTTCGTAATCACCTCAGGCGAATCCAGTACCCAAATATAGCCGTTCGGATTCGGATCACTTTTGCTCATTTTACTGGTCGGGTCCTGCAAGCTCATGACACGCGCACCCACAGGCGCGAAATAGCCGTCGGGTACTGTAAATGTGCCTTCCCCATACACGCCGTTCATGCGGATGGCGATATCACGTGCAAGCTCTAAATGCTGCTTTTGGTCATCCCCGACCGGCACTAAATCCGAATCGTAGAGTAATATATCCGCCGCCATTAAAACGGGATATGTGAAAAGTCCCGCGTTGATGTTATCCGCATGCTTTGCGGATTTATCTTTAAACTGCGTCATACGGGAAAGCTCACCCATATAGGTATGGCAGCTTAATAGCCACGAAAGCTCTGCATGCTGCGGCACGTGGGACTGGAAGAATACAATGCTCTTTTGAGGGTCAATGCCGCAAGCAATATAAAGTGCCAAAAACTCAAGGCAACGTGCGCGGAGCTTCTCGGGGTCTTGCCGCACTGTTATGGAGTGCATATCCACAACCGAATAAATGCAGTTATAGGCATCCTGAAGTTTTACCCAATTTTTTAATGCACCAATGTAATTTCCAAGCGTGACGCAGCCTGTTGGTTGCACACCGCTGAATATCATTTTTTTGTTTTCCATTTTCTTCTCTCCTTAAAAGGCTGAAATTACAGTACCCAAGCGTTTTATTCCCTCACGGATTTTTTCAGGCGATGTCAGCGAATAATTCAGGCGCATATACCGCTTGCCGTCCTCGGGATTCACCATCGAAGTCGAGCCGGGCACGAATGCAACCTTTTCCTCGACTGCTGTTTTCAAAAGTGCGTCCGTATCTGTTCCTTCAGGCAGCGTGCACCAAAGGAATATGCCGCCTTCAGGTGTTGTGAAGGTGCAATTTTTCGGGAAATATGTGCGCATAGCATCCAGCATCACGCCTGCACGTTCCCCGTAAAGCTTTTTGCTTTTTTCAATATGTGCATCAAAATCAAAGTTTTTAAAGAATGTATATGCCGCCATCTGCGTCAGGACGGGTGTATGCACATCCGAAACCTGCTTGCATACGACCATCTTGCCCATAATATCTTCTCTCGCAACAGCCCAGCCAAGGCGGAGACCTGCAGAAAGCGTCTTTGAGAAGGAGCCTGCGTAAATTACGCGCCCCTCTGTATCCATAGATTTAATGGTGCAAACATCCTCGCCTGTAAAACGAAGCTCCCCATACGGATTATCTTCCAAAATATAAAAATCGTATTTCGATGCAAGTTCCAAAAGCTTTGCACGTTTTTCGCGTGACATGGTTATACCTGTGGGGTTTTGGAAGGTTGCAATCGTGTAAACAAGCTTTACTTTTTCTTTTTGTAAGAGCGCTTCCAAAGCATCGGTATCCAGCCCGTCCGATTGCATCTCGATTCCTATAAGCTTTGCATTATAAGACCGAAGCGAGTTAAGACCGCCGATAAAGCTCGGTGATTCTACTATAACGGTATCCCCTTCGTTAATAAGCGATTTAAAAGTCAAATCAAGCGCCTGTTGGCCGCCCGTGGTCACTAAAACCCTGTCATGAGGATGGATGTTTCCTATTTTTTGCATCCTCGCTTCAACATATTCGCGAAACGGCGTATAGCCTTCGGTTACACCATATTGCAGCGCTACCGCCGCGTTATCGCAAAGAAGGCGATTCATAATCTCCCCAAGCTCTTTGCCCGGGAAAAGCTCCGGTGCGGGTGCGCCGCCGGCAAAGGATATAATTTCAGGATTTGCCAAAAGCTTAAACATCTCCCTGATAGCCGAGCCGCGTAAGCTTTCTACTCTATTTGCAAACATATCTTTCATCTCCAGTATATACAAAATTTTCCCAATTTAATATAGTATACCACAGCTTTACCAAAAAGTAAAGGTATACGGGAAACTTTTTATCATTTATTTCTCCTTCATGTTGACTTTGGACGCCCAATATGGTATACTATCCGCGTGTATAAACGAAAAGAGGTGGTATCTTGGAAACCTTGACAATTGTAAGTAAGTTTGGCAATCTTGCCGCAAACGCCTTACGCAATGATGCACGTCTTCGGGCACTAAAGCAGCTGACAAACAGTAATCGTGTAAAGCTTATGTTTATAGATTTAGAGGAGGCAGGGCAGCAGCCCGACCTTGTTTCAGACCCATTTATTTATCTGCATTACAATTTGTCATATGGCGCCTTTTCCCACTTCAGAAAATATATTCCATCAAAACGCGTTATTGTAATTGATGAAATGCCCTTTTACATCCCTGATGTCAGTAATATCACCTGTAATATTGAGCGATGCATGTTGCATACAGTGCAATATTTAAAAGCAGCAGGCCGCACACGTCTTGCCGCAGTCGGGATGTGCCGCATACATACGCGCTCTCAAATCCTGATTCCTTATTTAATGCAGTATGGCGCTTCCCATCATATGTCCATTACGGATGCAGATATTTACGGCCTTGATGCCAATGTTGAGGATGCAACCGCTGCCTTTTTAGACAATATCAAGCAATATAATGCCGTACTTTGTATTAACGATGCCACCGCTTTATACGTCATGCAAAAAGCAAAAGAAAAAGGCATACGTATACCTGAGGACCTGTATGTAATCGGTTTTGGCGATACAGACGTTGCGCGAAAAACGTCACCCTCTCTCACGAGCTGGAGTATGGAAAAAAAGACTTGCGGCGCACAAATATTTTATTTATATAAGTATCTTTTAAAGCATACGGATATACGCGAAACCAATGTTTTATTGACAAGCAGACTTATCATTGGCGGCAGTACGGATTTTTCTCCCTTGCCTCCACTTTTCGATGCATATACTCCATCTTCGTCTGCAGCTTCCCCGCTAAAGGTGCCCGCACCAGATTTATCTTGTAACATTCACTCTGTATTTAACGCAATCAATCGTATGCTCCAAAAATGTTCCAGTGAGGACTATGCCATTTTATATAGCCTCAAAAGCGGGAAATCGACCACGGAGATTGCCAATGCGCTTTATATGTCCCCTCGCACGGTATCCTATAAAATTAATAAAATATTAGAAGAATGTAATGTGAAAACAAGGAAGCAGCTTCTCGACCTACTATGTCAATTTAACTTATAAAAATCCCTCCGCTCTTTGCGAAGGGATTTTTTTAATCCAATAAGTTCAGAAGATTATCCTGCGGCTGTCCGCTTACGCCCTCAACCGACGTAAAACTATCGGGTACATCGCCAATAATCACAGATTGTGCAATGGGAATATCGGTTGTGACCGCAGTTGATATGGAGGTTATCGGCAACAGTACGCGCACTGTAGCCTTTACTGTCAAATGTATCTCGTGGCGCGTTTGATTGATACCCGCCTCTGTAAAGCTATCTTCAATATTGACGTCTGCGTAGCCGACAGGTGTAAATTGCACTTTTACGTGTGGCCCATACCCGACAAAGATTCCGCTTGATATCAGCGTGCCTAAAGGAATCTGCGCTTGCATCTCATCGACGGTACGCAACCGTTTTTGAATGTTTACTGCAAGCTCGGCCTTCAGCCGATTCATCTCAACAATATTTGCGGTCACGGCCGCAACACGCATATGTTCGTCCTTTTGCAAATTCACAAGAGTCCCGTATCCTATGCTTTTGGAGGATATTATTTTATTGACTTCATCATTTATAATGCTGACAGCCACACTTTGCGCTCTCGCCCCCGCGACCTGATTGATTACGGGACGCATTCTTGTTTCAAAGAAAAACAGGAAGAGTATGATGCAAAGTACAAAAAAGCAATACAAAATCATACGGAATTTGCGTTTTTTTCGCCGCGGTCTTCTTCGCATACACAGCCCTCCTTTTTGTATAGGACAGTATATGCCGCCGCAGCAAAATCCGTTACGCGCGAATCATCGTACCAATACCTGTGTTGGTGAAAATTTCAAGCAGAATACTGTGCGGAATACGGCCGTCAATAATATGCACACGGCTGACGCCGTTATCAATCGCTTCTACACACGCAGTCACCTTCGGTGCCATGCCGCCGCTTATTGTGCCGTCACCAATATATTTTTCCACATCTTTTTTGGTCAGCTCATAAAAGACCTTTCCATCACCATCCATAACGCCTTCTACGTCCGTTAAAAACATAAGCTTCTCAGCGCCGACCGCTTTTGCAACGGCAGAAGCTGCCAAATCTGCATTTACATTATAGCTTTGGCCATTCTCGTCTACACCCACGGGTGCAATTACAGGGATATATTCATCACTTGTAACAAGTGAAATCAAGTTATCATTTACCTTGACAACATCTCCGACAAAGCCGATATCTTTCTTTTCCCCATCGACCTCGGTATACATTTTCTTACAGGTTAAAAGCGAGCCGTCAATGCCAGAAAGGCCGATTGCTTTACCACCTACGTGCGAAATCAAGGAAACAATTTCCTTATTTGTTTTACCAACCAAAACCATCTGTGCAATGGACATGGTTTCCGCATCGGTCACACGCAGTCCGTTGATAAATTGGCTCTCCACCTTGTATGTTTTGAGGGCACTTGAAATATCAGGGCCACCGCCATGCACAATAATGGGGTTTGCGCCGATGAACTTCAAAAGTGTAATATCCTCCATGACAGAGTGCTTCAATTCATCATTTTTCATAGCGTTGCCGCCGTATTTGATAACAATTGTTTTCTTATAAAGCTTTTGTATGTAAGGCAGTGCCTCCACCAAAATATTTGCCTTCATATGTGCGTCCATTTTCTCGCTCCTTTTATAGGTAATACGGAGGCATCATAAGCCCCTCGGTTTCATCAATCCCAAACAAAATATTCATGTTCTGCACCGCTTGCCCTGCAGCACCCTTAATGAGATTATCAAGGCACGATACAATGATGACGCGACCAAGGCGTGTGTCGGACACCACGCCGATATCCACAAAGTTTGAGCCTTGGACATATTTAAGCTCAGGCAATGTGCCCGCATCATGGATACGTACAAAATGCTCGTCCTTATAAAAGTCACGATACAACTGAATAAGGTCTTCTGTTTCTGTTTTCGTATTGAGGTTTGCATAAATTGTAGCAAATATACCACGCTTTAGCGGCACTAAATGCGGTGTAAAGGAAAGTGCCACTTCTTTTTCTGCCAAAAGCCCGATTTCCTGTTCGATTTCGGAGGTATGTCTATGTGTGGCAACCTTATAGGCCTTCATCGATTCATCTGTTTCCGAATAGCTAAAGCCTAACGAGGTGGAACGTCCGCCTCCTGAAACACCGCTTTTTGCATCTATAATAATAGAGTCAAAATCAATCATTTTCGCCTTTGCCAGCGGCGCAAGACCTAATATAGAACAGGTTGTATAACAGCCGGGATTCCCCACAAGCGCTGTCTTTTTAATTTCTTCTCTATGCAGTTCGGGCAGGCCGTAGACAGATTTTTGCAAAAGCTCGGGCGCCGTATGCTTTTCGCCGTACCACTTTTCGTATACCGCCACGTCCTTATAGCGAAAGTCACCACTCAAATCAATAACCTTCACGCCTCTTTCGACCAAAGCGGGAATAACCGCCTTGGAAGCGCCGTGCGGCAATGCCGTAAAGACAACATCGCACGTTTTTGCCGCCGCATCTACATCCGCTTCGGTACACACTATGTCCACAATGCCCTTTAAATTTTTATATACGTCCGACAACGGTTTTCCTGCAAAAGTCTGCGAAGAAACCATTTTAAGCTCTACATGTTTATGCGTCGATAAAAGGCGTATCAATTCTACACCCGCATACCCTGTTGCGCCGAACACGCCAACCTTTATCATGTCATCATCTCCTATTGTTTTCTTATTCTATACTCTTTTATATGCAATTGCAACACTTTTTATTGCTTTTTTTAAATTTTATAGATTGCCGCATATTTTTCATACAGCGCATTGAAGGCTTCATTTTTTCCCGCTTTCAGTTCTGTCAGGGATTCGTGGAGCCCGAAGCTGTTATGGCTTGCCTCAATCACACATACTGCAATTGTGGAGCAGTGGTCCGCCGTACGCTCTAAATTCGTAATTAAATCCGCCCATACAAAGCCTGCTTCGATGGAACAGTTTCCTTCTTTGAGGCGTGCAATATGGCCGTCACGCAATTTTACCTTAAGGCTGTCTATTACCTGTTCAAGCGGCTCTACCTGCTTTGCAATTTCTACATCGTTGTTTATAAAGGTTTGAGATGCAAGCGATAAAATTTCACATATCGCGCGGGACATTGTTTCAAATTCCCGCTTTGCATCGTCCGTAAATGAAATGTTTTTCTCATGCAATTCCTCTGCCGATTCCAAAACATTTACGCTATGGTCTGAAATACGTTCAAAATCACCGATTGCCTTTAAGAATTTGGAAACCTCCATACTCTCCGTATCATTGAGCTTGCATCTGCTGAGCTTTACAAGATAAGCACCAAGGATATCCTCCAGCTTGTCAACCTTGTCCTCCGCCTCGCGAATGCTTTCTGCCACCTCTGCATCATATTCTTTTACAAGCCCCAAGCTCTTTTGAAATGCTTCCGTTGCAAGCTGTGCCATTTTAACAATCATGG
>JAZNLF010000218.1:0-5835 GCA_045578945.1 Clostridia bacterium
CCCTCTACCTCGGGAGAAAAGGTCCACTGCTTTACAAGACCGGTTTCAATCAAAGCGTTATACTGGTCAGGATTCGGGATGTGCGAAGTGGATGCACTTTCGGAGCTTCCATACATTGGGTTTAAATAAGGCCCTTCAAAGTGCACACCGAGAAAATACTGATTCTCTTCCATCAGCTTTTTAAATTCGGGCAACAGGCACATCAGCTTTTCAAAGGGTACATCCCGATACAAAGTGTAGAGCATACCCGTAGTTCCGTTTTTAAAATGGTATTGCGATAGCGAAAAAACGGCATCCATATCATCATGGACCTTCATGGTAAGATGATTATGAATATCGACAAAGCCGGGGGCTATGTAATTTTGCCCAGCGTCCACAACGTCCGCAGGAAGCGAAGCGTCCGCGCGCGGGCCAACGTATGTGATAGTGCCGTTTTCTGCTATAACAGCGCCGTCATCCATAATTCTGTCAGGCAGAATAAGGCGCCCTAAAAAAGCCTTTTTTTCCATGCTAAAACCACCTTTCCTGTTTTTATAGTATTATATATCAGTAAAAACAAACTGTCAAGCACATCTTTCGTTTGACAAACAAAAAAATGTATGGTATAATAAATCGTTATTTAAAGAAAGTGGGATTGGAGAATAAAATGTTTGAGAAATTGTCCTTTATAGAGAGCCGTCATGAGGAACTGAGCGCAAAAATCAGCGATCCTGCAATCATTGCAGATCAGGACACCTGGCGGAAATTATGCAAAGAACATTCCGATATATCGCCGATTGTCGATAAGTACCGCGAGTACAAATCGGCACGCGAAACGATTGATGAGGCGACAGAGCTTTTGGAAAGCGAAACGGACAAGGATTTTCGAGAGATGCTTGTGGCGGAAATCGAAGAAGCAAATGCTGAAATTGAAAAGCTTTCCGAGGAACTGAAAATACTGCTTTTGCCAAAAGACCCGAACGATGATAAAAACGTTATTGTTGAAATTCGCGGCGGCGCAGGCGGCGATGAGGCAGCGCTTTTTGCGGCAGACCTTTACCGCATGTATACCATGTACGCCGAAGCGCGGCGGTGGAAAATTGAAGTTTTAAACTCAAATATAACCGATATTGGCGGCATTAAAGAAATTTCGTTTATGATAGAAGGACAGGGCGCATACAGTCGCCTAAAGTTTGAAAGCGGCGTGCATCGCGTACAGCGTGTTCCCGCAACGGAATCAGGCGGCAGAATCCACACCTCTACCGTTACGGTAGCGGTTTTGCCTGAGGTTGAGGATGTTGAAGTTGAAATCAATCCGAACGATTTGAAGATAGACGTATTTCGTGCAGGCGGCCCCGGCGGCCAGTGTGTTAACACAACGGATTCGGCAGTACGTATTACGCATTTGCCGACAGGGATTGTGGTATCTTGTCAGGATGAGAAGAGTCAGCATAAAAACAAAGATAAAGGTATGAAAATTTTGCGTTCCCGCATCTATGACCTTATGCAGCAACAGCAGCATGATGCCATTGCGGAGGAACGTAAAAGTCAGGTCGGTACGGGTGACAGAAGTGAACGCATCCGCACCTATAATTTCCCGCAGGGGCGTATCAGTGACCATCGCATCGGGCTCACCATATATAAGATTGACGCATTCTTAAATGGCGATATGGATGAGGTTATCGACGCACTCATCACCGCGGCACAGAGCGAAAAGCTAAAAGGCGAGGCGCTTTGATGTATAAAAAGTAGTACGGTAAAACGGTAGAACGGCAAAGTACAAAAGAAGAACGGAAGGACGGTAGGAAAAATGGGAGAAATCGCACACGTACAAACAGTAACCATGATTGCTTTGGCATTGTTTGCGGCCATGATGATTTTCATCGGCGTATACAGTGCAAAGCGCGCAAACTCGGTGGAGGGCTTTTTGCTCGGCGGCAGAAAGATTGGGCCGTGGCTGACGGCATTCTCCTACGGCACAAGTTATTTTTCGGCAGTAATCTTTATCGGGTACGCAGGGCAAAACGGATGGGAAATGGGATTTTCGTCCCTTTGGATTGGTGTTGGCAACGCGCTTTTCGGGTGTATGCTGTCCTGGCTCCTCCTCGCGGGCAGAACACGGACATTAACACAGAAGCTCGATGCAAAAACCATGCCCGAATTTTTTGAAAAACGGTATCACAGTACACCGATGAAGGTGTACGCAGCACTTGTAATTTTTGTATTTTTAGTGCCGTACTCCGCGGCAGTATATAAAGGCTTAGGCTCTATGTTCAACGTTATTTTCCCGGGTGTGGATGCATGGGTGATTATGCTTATAATCGCTGTTTTATCCAGCATATATCTGGTACTTGGCGGCTATGTAGCCTCTTCAAGAACGGATTTTATACAAGGTATCATTATGATTGCGGGCGTCATTTGTATGGTTGCGATTTTGGTGATGCATCCGTCGGTCGGCGGCATTGGTGGTGCGACGGAAAAGCTTCGTGCACTCGGTGCGGCAGACGGCAAGAATCTTTTGCATCCCTTTGGCGGCTCGCGCGCAAGCGCTTTAGCGTTTAATATTTTGCTTACGAGCTTTGGTACGCTCGGTCTGCCGCAAATGGTCAGTAAGTATTATGCCATTCGCGATGAAAAGTCTATCAAAACGGCAACCGTTGTTGCAACGCTTTTCTGCCTTTTGATTGGCGTCGGGGCATATTTTACAGGCTCACTTGGTCGCATCTTCTTAAATAATACATTACCAAAGGGCGGCTATGATTATGTCGTACCGCACACGTTGATGACGGCACTTGGCGACTCCAATCTTTTTACAACAATTGTGCTTGCAGTTATGCTGCTTTTATTACTGTCAGCATCTATGTCCACGCTTTCGTCAATCGTACTGAGCAGTTCCTCGGCAATTTCGGTAGATTTGCTGCCACTTTGCATAAAGAACTACAGCAAGAAAAAACAAATGCTTATAACAAGAATGCTATGCCTTTTATTTATTGCGCTTTCATTCTTGTTTGCAGTATGTAATATCTCATTTATTGTCAATATCATGTCGTTTTCATGGGGTGTTGTTGCAGGCTGCTTTATCGGGCCTTTTATATGGGGCGTCTGCATAAAACGCGTCACAAAGCTGGGCGCATGGTGCGGCCTTTTAAGCGGCACAGTTGTGGTCGGGACACTGACCATTTGGGAAACGATAACAAGCGGTTTTTCTGCCGCAATCAGCCACGCGGCAATTTATGGCGTTATTGCGATGGCCGTATCTTTGATAATTACACCACTTATGAGTTTAAAAACAAAAGGAGCTGAATGAAAAGTGAAAGAATTACTACTTGGAAATGCTGCGATTGCACGTGGTGCATATGAAGCAGGCGTGCGTGTATTCTCCTCATACCCGGGCACACCGAGTACGGAGATTACAGAGTTTGCGGCAAAATATGATGAAATATACGCGGAGTGGGCACCGAATGAAAAGGTGGCACTTGAGGTTGCGATTGGTGCATCTGAAGCAGGGGCGAGAAGCTGTGCATGCATGAAGCATGTCGGCTTAAACGTTGCGGCAGACCCGCTTTTTACAGTCGGATACACAGGCGTACGCGGCGGCCTTGTCATTTGTGTGGCAGATGATCCCGGTATGCACAGCTCACAAAATGAGCAGGATAGCAGAAATTATGCAAAGGCCGCAAAAATTCCGATGGTTGAGCCTTCTGACAGCGGTGAATGTAAGGAATATATGAAGATGGCGTTTGAAATCAGCGAAAAGTATGATACGCCTGTTTTGATGCGCCTTTCCACACGCATTGCCCATTCGCAAAGTCTTGTTGAACTGGGAGAGAGGGAAGAAAGAGAACTTATTCCGTATGAAAAGGATGCCATGAAGTATGTCATGATGCCTGCAATGGCGAAAAAGCGCCACGTTGCAGTGGAGGACCGTATTGAAAAGGTGACTGCTCTGGCGGAGGATTGTGCCTTAAATCGAACCGAATGGGGCGACACGAAAATCGGCATCATCACCGCGGGCACTGGATATGTCTATGCAAAGGAGGCAATCCCGAATGCAAGCTTTTTAAAGCTTGGCATGGTGTACCCCTTGCCCGAAAAGCTGATACGTGACTTTGCGGCTCGCGTAGACAAGCTTTATGTCATTGAGGAATTAGATCCTGTTTTGGAAACACATATAAAAGCACTCGGTATTGAAGTGGAAGGCAAATCCATTATGCCGATTATCGGCGAAATCACCGCGCAAATGATTCGTGAGAAGATTTTGGGTGCGGAGAAAACGGAATTTGTGCATGCAGAGGAGGAAATTCCCGTGCGTCCGCCCGTGCTTTGCCCGGGTTGTCCGCATCGCGGCATGCACTATGTGCTGAAAAAAATCGGTCTTCGCGTCACGGGCGATATTGGTTGTTATACCCTGGGTGCGATGGCGCCTTTATCTTCCATTGATACATGCGTCTGCATGGGTGCAGGTATCGGCATGGCACATGGTATGGAAAAGGCAGCAGGGCGTGACCCGAAAACAGTTGCGATTATCGGTGACAGTACCTTTATGCACTCCGGTATTACAGGCCTTATTAACACCGTATATAATAAGGGTACGTCAACGACGATTATTCTTGACAATTCCATCACGGGGATGACGGGCCATCAGGATAACCCTACAACAGGAAAAACACTCAAAGGCGAAGCAACGCGCCAGGTGGATTTGGAGGCACTTTGCCACGCCGTTGGCATTGACCGCGTCACAATTGCGGACCCATTTGATGTAGATACCTTTGAAAAGGTTGTGCGCGAGGAAGTCGCGGCAGAGGAGCCTTCCGTCATTATTGCACAGCGGCCTTGCGCGCTTTTGAAATCCGTAAAATACGAGGGTAAAATGCATGTGGATACGGATGCGTGTAAGAAATGCAAGGCATGTATGAAAATCGGCTGTCCCGCAATCTGCTTTAAGGACGGCGTCGTAATTGACGAAACACTTTGTAACGGCTGCGGACTTTGTGCCGCGGTATGTAAGTTCCATGCATTGACAAAGGGGGAATAAAGATGAATATATTGATTGCAGGTGTTGGCGGACAAGGCACACTTTTGGCAAGCCGTATATTAGGACGTGTAGCCGTATCGGAAGGCTATGACGTCAAGGTTTCAGAGGTACATGGTATGGCACAACGCGGCGGTAGCGTTGTTACATACGTAAAGTTTAGTGACAAGGTATATTCGCCCATCATAGAAGAAGGAGAAGCGGATATTGTTTTAGCCTTTGAAGAGCTTGAGGCATACCGCTATCTGCCGATGCTCAAAAAGGGCGGCAAGCTTTTGGTAAGCCGTCAATGCACAGACCCGATGCCTGTTATTACAGGACAGATGACGTATCCTGAAAATATCTTAGAGAAAATTCAGGAAAAAAATGTAGATGTGACGGCAGTTTCCGCACTTGAGAAGGCGAGAGAAGCAGGAAGTGAAAAGGCGGTCAACGTTGTCTTAATCGGTGCCTTGGCGTCTTGTATGGAACTTCCCATGTCTTGCTGGCTGGATGCAATCCGCGACACAGTTCCGCCTAAATTTTTAGATATTAACTGCAAAGCATTTGCCCTTGGATATGAGGGCGCAGAATAAGGGCTGGCAGTTTTGCCGCAGGAGGTCTTGTACGCAAATTGAGAGAATTATATGAAGAATTCGGCATCTCTGCTTCGGTTGCTGAGGCAGCAGATGTTGTTGAAAACGAAATAAAACCGCTTTTTGCGGAAATAGAAAAAAGAGAACGTATCTGCCAGGCAAAGGTACTTCGTGCCTTTCGTACCCATAAGGTAAGTCTTGCACATTTTGCGGAAACAACCGGGTACGGCTATGATGATTTGGGGCGCG
>JAZNLF010000219.1:0-6508 GCA_045578945.1 Clostridia bacterium
ATGCGTGAAGATAAGTTATCCGTACAATCCATGAATTTTGCAGTTGACATTATAAATCTTGTTAAAGAGTTAAAATCTAAAAAAGAAAGCATTATTTCAAATCAAATCGGGAGAAGCGGAACATCAATCGGTGCCAACATCCGAGAGGCTCATTATGCTCATGGCGCTGCAGATTTCATTGCAAAACTGCAAATTGCTCTGAAAGAATCAAATGAAACGGGATATTGGCTGGAACTTCTCTATAAAACCAATTACATTGAAGAAAATGTATATAAAAGCCTTGACTCAAAATGTGCAAGGATTCGTATTATGCTCATATCCTCAATCAACACCGCAAAACAAAATGCCGAAAAAATCAACAAATAACTTTTGCCGTCACATATGTGGCGGTTTTTTCAGCTACATTTGAAAAACTGTAAATTTTATTATATTTTTGTAAGGCTTGCATTTTTATACCATTGATGATATAATGATTATATATCCAAAATTTTACCACACTAAAACACGATCGGGGGGATTATGTGAAGAAGCTGACCGTAAAGGATATTGCAAAAAAGGCAGGCGTATCTGTCACAACCGTATCCTTTGTTTTAAACAACAAATCAGGCGTCAGTGACCAAACCCGCAAAAGAGTACAAAAGATTATAAATGACACGGATTTTAAACCCTCGCTAAGCTCCAAAAAGCTTGTCCTCAATAAAAGCTTTAATATATGTCTTCTGATGAATACGTTTTCCTCCCCGTTTGAGGATTTATTCTATTTTGAAATTACCCGTGGCATCATAAACAGGAGCATGAAGCACAACTATAACGTCATCATCAGCAAACCCATTCACTCGCAAAGTGAGCTTCCCGATCTCATTTATTCAGGTGATGCGGACGGCATCATTTTTATGCAGGATATAAGTCCGTCCTTACTTGAAAAGGCCACCGCGTGCGGCGTTCCTTTTTTGGTGGTTGACTCTCATGCAAGCCACGAAAACATCACATCCATAAATCCCGACTACAAAAAAGCCGCGTATGACGCAACCTCGTATTTAATCCGTCATGGCCACAAGGATATTGCAATCATTGCATCAAACGTAGTGCCTGACTTCTACAGCCAAACGCTTTCAGGCTTTCATGAGGCAATGGCGCTACATAACCTTATACCCAATCCTGCTTTCTGTAATATTTCAGCTGCAGGCGAGGACTCCGCGTATGAAGAAGCAAAGAAGCTTTTTATGCGAAGTGAGCGGCCATCCGCTGTTTTATGTACGGTTGACAGCTTTGCAATCGGCGTTATGCGTTGTGCGAAGGATATGGCGCTTTCCATTCCTGCAGATATATCTATCATCGGCATTGATGATATTTTGCTTTCCCGTTATATTGAACCGAATCTAACCACAATCGGCATAGATAAGGAGGGCATGGGAACGCTCGCGATGGATATGATGATGCAGAAGATAAAAGGCAAAACGGTAGAGAGTATTCTCCTCCCGATGGAACTGATTGAACGTGATTCCGTTAAAACCATAAAATAAAGACTGCCCAAGGGCAGTCTTTATTTTATGCATCATACTCATTACATAAAAGGTATAGTGGCGCTTCGTCTTCTTCTATTTTGGGGAAGCGTCCCGTCTTTTCATAAAAGCGGTTATCGTTGGCATCATCATTGCACATAGATACTTCCTGTACGATTACAGTGCCTTTCCCTTCCTCGCCCCAGAACTTATGGTAAAGCCCCGGTGTAAGTGTTACGCTTTCGCCCGGTGTAAGACGAAGCTCATAGCCCGCGGGGAATGTATGCTTTACACCATCAACAGAAATTTCTACATCTGTATCCGCAAGCTTCTCATCTTCCGTAGAATTATAAAGCTTGATAATGAGATTTCCGCCCCCGCGATTTATGATGTCCTCCATCTTATTCCAATGGAAATGCATCGGCGTAATCTGCTTTTCTTTTACCACCATCAGTTTTTCTGCATACGGCTTTGGATATTTTTGCGGATTTTTCTGATTTCCGTTGCGAAGCGTGATTAAAAATAAACCTGTGTCATAAAAATCACCACTTCCAAAATCAGTTATATCCCAGCCCAGCATATTATCTTTAATTTCCTGCGTTTCTTCTCCCTTTGTTTTCCAATCTTCAGCTGTCCAAAGCACGAACGCAGGAAGAGATATCTTATATTCTTTAAATAAGGCAAGCGCATCTTTCATGATTGCATTTATTTTTGAACGCTTCATTTTTTACCTCCAAACACTAAATTTCATACATTAAAATATTATTTATCTTGCAGAAGTTTTTAAGTTCCTCCATATAGTCGCCATACGCAACCATCCAGTGGTGTCCGATTCCGTTTTCCATAATCTCTTTGTTTATGTCAAACACAGATTTTTGGAACTGAATCTTGACAGGATTCCCCGGAAACTCCATCGAGCACGGGATTGCATCGCCAACCATGGCTGAAAGTCTGAACGTATCTCCGTGGCCGCAAATATTCACAGCGGTTACCTTGCCCGGTTTTACCAAAAATTTCGTGCAGACACCGCTTTCTGCCAAGCGTACGGGGCAAAGGTCAATCTCACCGTCTGCAATGGAAAAGCCTGACGAGCCGCAGTGTGCAAAAAGTATACTGTTTTCTTTTTCATCCAGATACAAAAGGTCAGTATTATTTATGGGTTTTTCCGAAAGCTCATATAACAGCTTCATTGTAAGGGCATTTGTTACATCGCCCTCGCAGGAGCCGACAATGCCTTCCTCTGAAAGGAGCGAATACCCCAGACAGATTTTCCCCATATATGTAGTATAGCATTTAACGGAAAGTGCCTCTAAATCATACTCCTTCGCCAGCGCCTTCATTGCCGCATAATACTTAATTGATTCTATCATGGATTCTTTCGAGGAAGAAATCTTGCAAGGTGCTAAAACGTCCTTCTTCTCTGCAAGGATTTTTTCAGCTTCTGCATCCGTCATGCAGCTTACTTTTTCGGTCATTTCCTTCTCGTCAATATTTACAACCCTTGCACCGAGCTTTTGCTTGATTGAAAATTCATCGTAGGCAATCTCGGTCATACCCTTTACTCTTCCGCCGATTGCACCGACTCTGGTTCTGCTCATAACCGTTTTGAGTGCATATGCCGCAGCAATTTTTTTCGTTTCCTCGGCACATGCTGCGCTATCTGCATCTCCATAGATAAACTCATAGGATTTGCCGATATCTCTAAATACGGCGCCAATCTGATGCGCGCAGCAGAGGGAACCTGTCTCCCTTGCGGGATATGCACGCAAAATTACGGGCTTATCAATATAGGAAAGCAAATCCAAAAGATGATGGTCCTCGCTCCATGTTGCAATGCATATCATCAAAAGGTCAAATTCCTTCGTTTTTAAAACCTCTGCAGCCTTTTTTACTGTGGCGAGGTCATGCATAATCACATCTGCATTTATGCAATCTACCCCTGCCTCTTTTAAGGCTGCCGCGGTCGTATTTAAAAGATTTTCAGCATCATCAAAGCCCACCTCAAAGGGATGCGCCAAGCCTACTGTTGCAATGTTTAGTTTCATAGTACCTCTCCTAACCTTGTTTTTTTAGTCTCCAGTTTTCGTAAAACACGGCCTCTTCGCCCGCAGAAACTGCAAAAAAGGGCGAAAGACTTTCTATTTCCACCATATGCTGACACATAAAGACTTCAAACGAAACGCCTCCGTCAGGGTACTCTGCAGCCGGATTTATTTCATACGATTTTTCAAAAATTACCCCTTTATTTTCGTAGGTAACAGGTCCATCGGGGTGTCCCACCCCTATTTTATACCTTTGCGGAAGAGATTTGTGCGAAAGCGTTATGGATTCACGCGCATATTTTGCCCTTTCGTCACCCAGGCTCGTATAATACCACGTCGTTATCTTGTGGATTGGGGCGCTTCCCTTTTCGCAATATTTTAAAGGAATAAAAACTTTTCCGCATGGCGCAACCGAAGTCACGCCCCATATTGAAAATTTTTTCTCTTCTCTTTGGGTATTTAACACTTTGTGTTTTATTCTTATTTCTTCAGCACCCAAAAAGGTTATCTCTACGCTTTTTACAAGGCCGAGCCATGGATCTTCCGCCTGAAACAGACGTATCGTATCGTCTTCAATCACATACGTTATCTGACTGTTATCGGGAAAATATACTTTTGTCGACTCAGGCGCCACCCAAAGCCTGTGACCGCCCCTGACTCTGAAGCCTTCGGGCGTGCAAAGGTCATTTAAATCATTGGGCTGCTCATAAAAGAGATTCTCCTCGTTTTTGTATGAAAAATGGCCTATTCTTATACCAAATTCCAGCGGAATCCCTATCTCAATTACATCGTTATCCACAAAAAGTGCCTTGCCCCATATTGGGTGATTTACAATTTTCGTATTTAAATTTTTCATGGCAAAACCCTGTATGGCACTACACGGAAGGCATCGTTTGACATGCAAAAGCCTTCGGCATATTTAACGCCGCACTGCATGCCTCTGTACATAGCCGTAATCGCTGTATTATCTGTAAAATCACTATCGCCGACCGCATCCTTATAATTTTCGGACATCCAGGAAACCTGACTTACATGCTCCTTCACCATCGCACGCTTTGTTTCAAATGTATCTGTAATATCTACATAATGCGTCGGCACAAAGCCCATGCCGTGTGTAGGCTCAAAATAAGCAATAATCGGGATTTTATCATACGGTGCCGCCTTCGTCTCCAGCTTCGCAATTGGAATCATGACGGCTATATCATTGATAATTTTGCTTGTCAGCATATGGTCAGGATTATAGTCATGCAAGCTGTGCGTTAAGATAACATCCGCTTTACAGTAGCGAACCAAATTGATAAAAGCGAGTCTTACGGATTTATCTTCGTAAAACATCTCATCATCATAGTCGAGGCATATGTACTCAGCACCGATGTGCGCCGCTGCACGACGTGCTTCTTCTTTTCTCACTTTTGCAATTTCTTCCATTGAAAGCGTTGCGGAGCCAATATTTCCGTTGGTCGCTGTCGCTGTAAATACCTTGTGCCCTTGCTTTGCGTATTTGGCAAGTGTACCGCCGCATGAAATTTCTACATCATCAGGGTGCGCACCAATTGCTAAAATATTCATTCTGAAACCTCCATTTAATTTGAGCCACAGTCAAAAATATAAAATATCTTAAACTGTGGCTCGCATTTACGCTTCTATATTTAAGTTTATTTTATCAGCCCTGTTTCCATCTCTGGATTACGCAGGTTACTCTGCCGCCCTCTTCATTGATGATTTCATAATCACCGAATGTTGCGGGGATAACAAGTGTCTGGAACTTGTCACATACTGCAAAAAGGTCATGATTTGCTTTAGAGCGAACTGTAACCTTTGAGCCTACTGTCAGCGTAAACATATGCATAAATTTACCTTCGGTTGAATATTCACCTGTCTTTTCAAAGTGAATTCTTTCAACGTGGTACGGCATTACAGGTGTTGATTTATAGCGGTCAATGAAGTATTCCTTTGTCCACTTCACAACAGAAGGTGTTGAAAGGAGATGGTCTTTTACCCAAGACGCTCTTCTGGTCTTCTCCATGTTTCTGCCGTGCTCGAGATGCATTTTTAAGGGCTTGCCTGTCATTGTCTTCTTATCATCGTCCCAAGACGGTCTTGCAAAGTCATATTCAAAGAAGGAATATTCAGTACCGTTGATACTCGGGTTTGTATCCATTTCGAGAACCATCTGGTTGCCGCCGTGGCCATGCATTGTTCCTGGCGGAATGAGGTAAAGGTCGCCCTCTTTGCTGGACCAGTTTGCGATAAAGTCCTTCCAGTTTTCAATCGGCGTGATGTTCTGTGATTCTTCACAGAGTCTTTCCCATTCTTCAATGTCAGCATCATCGTGGAAGCCCATCCAGGTGTTTGCGCCCTCGTAAGCTTCTGCTATGTAATATGTTTCATATCTGCCGAGCGGCTCGTTGAAGTTATCTTCAACATATTTGCTGCTTGGATGAATATGCATAGGCATGGAAATTCTTTCCGCCGGCTGCGGTGTCGGATGCCATCCGTCATCAAGCCAGATATCAAGCGGGAAAAGGCCGGGATATTTTTTATCAATCAGCTCACCAACCAGCTCTTTGCCGTACTGCATTGCATTGAGCATCGGCATGGAAATGCTTCTTTCTCCGCCAAAGTCAATCAAAATACGAAGCTCGGGACCTGCAATCTTGTTCCATGCATTGTTTGCAAGGCCTTCTACACCATAATCCATCTGCTCATAACGATATGCTCCCCAAGGACCCGGGCTGAAAATCTTTACTTCGTGAATTGGATATTTTACAAGTGTAGACATAATTTCGTCATATGCTTTTCTTGGTATCAATACCAAATCTTCCTTAAAGTAATTTTCTACATAGAAGTCCATAGTCTCATACATATAATCCTTCTGGCGCTTCAGCATGTAATAATCCGAGTAGTTGTACTCTTTCCAGTTATAGCCCTTGGTAGGATTGTTGCATCCAAAGGTTGCAAGTC
>JAZNLF010000220.1:0-3115 GCA_045578945.1 Clostridia bacterium
TCCGCCTCGCGCAGAATACGGGCGAGTCTTTCAATAAACGTATTGTCCCGAATCCGTGAGGAAATACTTAAGACTGTGCAGTTTTTATAGGAAATCAGCGCACATTTATTATTCGTCGGGTACGCCGAGCCGATAATCGCATCAAATTTCTCGACCATACCGCCAAAATCATTTTTCACAACACCGATATTGGAAAGCGTAGAGGTTAAGACCTGCTCGCCCAAAAATCCGTATATTTTCCTAAGTGCCATCCCCTTTAGCCTAAGCGGCATGTAGCGTACCAGAGGGTTTTCCGTCATATTTCGCGCGCTGTGGAGCATCCCGTCAAGATACGCTTTTTCTGTACATGCAGAAAGCTGTTCTTTTATCTTCGGCAATATGTTTTCATCTTCAAATGCCACGCTTACAACTGCATAAAGCGAAAAATTCCGTAAAGACTCGGTGGGGTAAAACTGCCGCATGTTAATGGGAATCTGCATCTGCAAAATATCCGCAGGCAGCGCATAATGAATGCTCTCCCTGGCGGCTCGAAGGATTGCGGCCGCCAAAAATGCCGTCACAGTTGTCCCCTCCCTTCGCGATGCTGCCAAAAGCGCATCCGAAGGCATCATAAATTGTAAAACGCGTGCGCGCCGCCATTTTCGCTTTTTCGCGCCGATTTGCAAGGCGCGTTTTTGCATAAAGCCGCAGGGTGCGGCATCTTTTGCCGCCTTCAAAAAGGCGTTTTCCGCCTCTTCCTCGGGCGGTGCGATGGTGACATCTTTTATCTCCGCATCTTCTTCGACCGCGACGCCTAAAAGCCGCAGATATTCCGCGAGCAAGGTCTTTAGGAAAACCATTGCCCCGCTGCCGTCTGTCAGCGCATGAAAAAACTCGACCGAGATTCTTTTTTTATAATAGCGTACCGAAAAACAAGGCGCATTCTTTCCCCCAAGCGGCATATAAGAACACGGGAGCGTATGCTCCTCCTCTACCGAAAAGCGGCAACGCATCGCGTCAAGGTAATGCCAAAACACGCCGCGCCGCAATCGGACGGCAAACATCGGGAAACGCTTGATAACCGATAAAAGTGCCACCTGCAAAACTGCAGGCTCTACATCGTTTTTAAGATATGCGCTGACGCGAAACATCGTCATACGCGTATCCGTTAAAGACAGCGGGTAGACCTTCGCGGCGCTGTCTAGGGGGTACCACGCGTCGGGCCGCGGCGGTGTGTAAAAATCACCTAAAATGTCCTCACCGATGCGCGCGCGGATTTCCTCCGTCGTCATACCCTTATTTTGATAAAAAGAAAAAAGGCGCAGAAAATCCGCCCGTATACCGCGCATGTCCTTTTTTGAAAGATGCACGCGGTATAGGATGCGGTGGAGGAGCGCCTCCTCTGCCCTCTCCATATTCTCGCCCATTGCTTCTTTTTTGGTCATTATAGTTTTGTGCCGTCCTTTGTAAAAAGCGGCAGCTCCTCCAAATACAGAATATCACTCCGTTTTGCAGCATCGCCCTCTGCCAAAACCGCCATTTTGCCTGCGATAACACCGCCGACCTCTTCGCAAAGCTTTTCCACCGCAGAAAGAGATGCTCCCGTGCTTATCACATCATCGACCAAAAGGACGCGCTTTTGTCGCATTAAATTCGCTTCATCCCCGCCGATATACAAAGTCTGCAGTTTATCCGTTGTAATAGACCTGACCTCGATGGAGATAATATCCTTCATATAAAGCTTTGCGCCTTTTCGCGCCACAACATACGGCTTGCCGCTTTGGCGCGCCATTTCGTACGCAAGCGGTATGCCCTTGGCCTCCGCCGTTATGATTACGTCAAATTCCGGCGCTTTTTCCAAAAGCGCGGCTGCGGCTGCGACGGTAAGCTCCGTGTCACCAAACATGATAAATGCACCAATATAGAGATTCTCATTGATGGGACAAAGCGGCAAATGCCGCTTATGTCCCGCAATTGTCATCGTATAGTTCATATAAAATATCCTCTTTACTTTATCGCTGCGTTGCACCAAATTCCTTTTCGAGCATACGCAGAATTTTGTCCGTAATGCGGCTTACGTCTGCATCCGAAAGCGTTTTGTCCTGCGCGCGGAAGGTGATGCTGTATGCCATACTCTTTTTGCCCGAAGGTACCTGCTTGCCGCGGTACACGTCAAAGAGCTTAATCTCCTCTGCCTTGCCGCCTGCATATTTCTTGATGACTTCCAAGACATCGCCTGCCGCAATATCGTCATCAATCAAAATGGCAAGGTCACGGCTGACGGCAGGGAAACGTGCCAATGTTTTATACTGCTTGACCTCTGTCGCGGCCGCAAGAAGCTTTTCAAAGGCTATTTCTGCCGCATACACCTCGGTTTCAAGGCCGTAACGCGCTGCAACCTCAGGATGAATTTCGCCGAATATGCCTGCGTATTTTCCGCCTATTAAAAGGACTGCAGATTTACCCGGATGGAAGGTATTATTGGCTTCTGCGGCTTTAAACTGCACGTTTTCCGCACCAATAACCTCCAAAATCTCCTCAATTGTACCTTTTAAGCTGAAAAAGTCTGTATCATAGCCGCCGATAAAGAGCATTTTCGGCTCCTTCGCCAGCGTTTTTTCGTCTAAATCCTTATAAATTTTGCCAATTTCAAAGGTGTGTGCCGCACGCGTGCGCTGATTAAAGTTATGCGCCAAAACCTCTAAATTTGTATGCAAAAGTGTATTTCGCATCACGGCGTTTTCCTCACCTAAGGGGTTTTGAATTGCAATTACGCCCTCCTCACTCTGTCCAAGCATTTTTGCCGCATCGCGCCTTGTAAAGGAGGAGGTCATCACCTCATAATATCCCAAAGCGGCGAGCAAATCTGCAATTTTTTCTTCCAGAGCCTGTGCGCGGTTTCTGCCGCCGATACCCGTGACGCCATGCAAAGGCGTAGACGGAATTTCCGTATAGCCGTAAAAGCGCGCAATTTCCTCTGCCACATCCGCAAATTCCTCAACATCTGCACGGAAGGACGGCACAACCACGTTGTCCCCTTCCACCAAAAAGCCGATGGATTCCAAAATATCCGTCATGCGTCCTTTGGCAATATCTGTACCCAAAAACGCGTTGATTTTCTCAGGCACAAGCGGTA
>JAZNLF010000221.1:0-17242 GCA_045578945.1 Clostridia bacterium
CATGGCTACGATCCGACTTGAGGAAACATTGCGCTATGCCGCTGCACATAAAGAGGATGCGGCGCTCATAGACAGCCTTTTGGAAAAGGCGGAAAAAGGTGGAGGCTTGACGCACCGAGAGGCGGCGGTACTTTTAGAGTGCAATATAGAAGAAAAAAATGCAAGAATTTTTGAAATTGCCAATGCGTTAAAGGTGCGCCTTTACGGCAATCGCATCGTTATGTTCGCGCCGCTTTATCTGTCAAATTACTGTGTAAACGGCTGCACATACTGTCCGTACCACTATAAAAACAAACATATTCCACGCAAAAAGCTGACGCAGGAGGAAATCCGCCGCGAGGTCATTGCCCTGCAGGATATGGGGCATAAGCGCCTTGCGCTGGAGGCGGGGGAGGACCCCGTGCATAACCCTATTGAATATATACTGGAAAGCATTGAAACGATTTATTCCATTCACCATAAAAACGGCGCGATTCGCCGCGTAAACGTCAACATTGCGGCCACAACGGTGGAAAACTATAAAAAACTGCATGATGCAGGCATCGGTACGTATATTCTCTTTCAGGAAACGTATCATAAAGAAAACTATGAGAAGCTGCATCCCACAGGCCCGAAAAGCAATTACGCCTACCATACAGAGGCAATGGACCGCGCGATGGATGGCGGGATTGATGACGTTGGCATCGGCGTCTTATTCGGCCTTAACCTCTACCGCTACGATTTCGTCGGCCTCCTGATGCATGCGGAGCATTTGGAGGCGGCAAAGGGCGTCGGCCCGCACACGATAAGCGTGCCGCGGATTCGCCCTGCGGATGATGTGGATACGGGTGAATTTACCGATGCGGTTTCGGACGATACCTTTAAGAAGATTATTGCCGTTCTTCGCCTCGCCGTGCCATATACGGGCATGATTATGTCCACCCGCGAGTCGGAAAAAATGCGGAAAGAGGCACTTGAAATCGGCATTACGCAGATAAGCGGCGGCTCACGCACCAGCGTAGGCGGCTATGTAGAAGAGGATAACGAATCCGTACAGTTTGAAATTGAGGACAGACGAAGCCTCGGCGAGGTAGTCGAGTGGCTCTTGGACCTTGGGTATATCCCGAGCTTTTGTACGGCGTGCTATCGCGAGGGCAGAACAGGTGACCGCTTTATGCAGCTTGTAAAATCGGGACAGATTGCCAACTGTTGTCAGCCGAATGCGCTGATGACGCTGAATGAATTTTTAGAGGATTACGCCACGGACGCGGTGCAAAAAAAGGGCAAAGCGCTTATCGAAAAGGAGCTTTCTAAAATCCCGAATGAAAAAGTGCGGCAAATTGCGATTGATAATATTTTCCGCATGCAAAAAGGCGACCGCGATTTTCGATTTTAAAGGAGAGGCAGTATGCAGGCAATAAGAGGTAATCGCTTACACGTCGGCATTTTCGGGCGGCGAAACAGCGGGAAATCTTCGTTTATCAACGCACTTTTAGGGCAGGATGTTGCAATTATTTCGGATGTGGCAGGCACAACCGCAGACCCCGTATATAAAAATATGGAAATCCACGGCATAGGGCCCTTAGTTATCATTGACACGGCAGGCTTTGACGATGTGGGGGACCTGGGGAATCTGCGCGTTTTAAAAACGCGGCAGGCGGCAGAAAAAACGGATGTTGCCATCATGGTCTTTGCGGAAGAGATAACGAAACATGAGCGCGAATGGGTTTCCTATTTCAAAGAAAAAAAAGTGCCGCTGATTGCGGTACAAAATAAGACGGATTTAGGGGAAAATGCGCCGCTTACCAAAGAGATTACAGAGCTTTGCGGCATAAGTCCGCTTCTTGTTAGTGCGAAAGACAAAACAGGCTTTCAAAAGGTGCGCGATGCCCTGCGTCTTTTTGCGCCTGAGGAGACGCAGAGCATGACGGGACGCGTTGCAAAGGCGGGCGACCGCGTGATGCTCGTGATGCCGCAGGACGAATCGGCCCCGCGCGGCAGACTCATTATGCCCCAGGTGCAAACCATTCGTGAGCTTTTAGACGCAAAGTGCGTCATTTACGCCGTCACACCAGAAACGATGCAGGACGCACTCGAGAATTTGAAAACGCCGCCCGATCTTATCATTACGGATTCACAGGTATTCAGCGCGGTGCATGAAATGACGCCTGCGAACACACGGCTGACTTCTTTTTCCGTCCTTTTGGCGGGTGTTAAAGGCGATAGTAAAACATTTCTTTCGGGGACAGCGGCGATTGACCGCCTGACAGAATCCTCACGCGTTTTAATTGCAGAGGCATGCAGCCACGCACCCGCCTCAGAGGATATCGGGCGCGTAAAAATCCCTGCACTTTTGCGGAAAAAGGCAGGGGAGGGACTTCGGATTGATGTGGTGGCGGGGGATGATTTCCCGTCCGATTTAAAAGACTATGACCTGATTATCCATTGCGGCGCGTGTATGTTTAATCGCAGGCACGTCATGCGGCGTATTCTGGCGGCCGAGGCGCAAAATGTGCCGATTACAAATTACGGCATGGTGCTGGCAAAGCTTGGCGGGATTCTCGATAAAATTTATATCCCGACGGAATAGAAAACAGGAGCTGCAAAAAAGCAGCTCCTGTTTTATTTTCAGAAAAAAGTAACTATTTTTCCAAGAAGAAATATAAATAGGCCGGCGGCCGCAAGAAATGCGAAAAGCTTCGGGGCAAGACGCGCATGTTTCTTCTCATTTGGCAGAGCTGCGCCGTCCGACGCAAGATACGCTTCCACAATGCGTTCGGCCTCCTCCGCGGCGTGGAATGCGCCATCATTCTCTTTGGCGTCTTCCCGCAAAATAAAAATAGCCTGTTCAATGTAGGGGGATTTAAAATTTTTCATAACAAAAACTTTTTTAGTATGCATTTGGCACCTCCGGCAATTTGTTTCTTTTGGTAGTATTTCCCTAAATTCTTTTTTTATGCACTTTCTGCATTGTATTTTTCGCATGGCTGCATCGTGGCGACTAAAACGGTCATATCATCTTGAATTTGATTGCCGCATCGCCCTTTGGCGGAATGCAATATTGCTTCTGCGAGTGCGTGCGCATCCGTACCTTTGTAGTCCCTTATGACAGGGAGAATCCAATCCGCTTCCTTTCGGTCTGCCTCCAGTATGCCGTCGGACACCATAATCAGCATATCCCCGGGCACCAGATGCTCCTTAAAGCGCGCGACATCGGGCGTGGTGATAACGCCGACGGGCAACGTGCCCGCAGAAATGCGCCGTACACTCTTTCCATGCTTTATAAAGCTATCCGCCGCGCCAACCTTACAAAGCTCGGCTTCGCCATTTTTTAGATTAACCAGCGCCAAATCCACAGTTGCAAAGGTTTCATCTGCAGATTTGAGCATAAGTACGGAATTGACAAGATTCAGTGCAGTTTTGGTATCAAAGCCTGCCCGAAGCATGGTTTTCAGCATGTGGATGGATGCGCGGCTGTCTGCGCCTGCGCGTATGCCGCTGCCCATACCATCACTCAGCGCGAGAAAATACGTGCCGTTTTCCATATAAAAGCTGTCAAAGCTGTCACCGCTTTTTTCACTGTTTGCCTTGGATGCGCTGCTATTTGCGACAGAAAGCGTATATCGTTCCTTCACCACAAAACGCATATAGCCGTCCCGATGGCTTGCAAGCTCCATCGGCATATTGAGTGTCTCTGAAATCGCTGCGGCAATTTCTGCCGCATCCGCGTGGTGATTGGCACGAATATGTACGGAAAGCTGGCCGTGGCGGTCCTCTGCGACCAATATATCATGGACTGCAATGTGCTTTTCTAAAAGGCTTGTTCGAAGATGCTCCTCTGTAACGCTGTTGAAAATTGTGCCGCTTTTTACGTTTTTCTCCATAGCTTGTAAAATGCCCGCCATGCCTGCAAGCTGTGCGGCGACCATGGCGCGGCTTTCCTTGGCGCGGCTTTCCCACAGCTTGTCCACCTTATACACCTCGTACATTGTGTTGACCACACGCACCAAATCGTTTGGTTTTATACACTTTTCCTCTAAGGAAATGGGAATGTCAGAGGTGGTCACGCTGCCTTGCCGCGTACAGATTTCAAGCATGACGAAAAGTGCGGCATACGTGCGATGAAATTCTTTTTTCCAGCAAAAGGAAAGTCTTGGACATCCGTCACAGGCGTGGCGCGCAGTACGCTCAAAAAATGCACCTTGGGAAGCGTTTTCCGATACAGTCGAAATATCTGTCAGCGTATTGGAAAGGCAAGAGAAGGCAGACGCCTTTTCGTGGAGCGTTTCGGAAAGAAGCGTGCAAAGGCGTGCCGTGTGCCCGCGCGAAATCTGGCGGGAGATGCTGAGCCGCGCAGTCACGGTGCGCGGCATGGCAAGATAAATGAGCACAGGCGCTAAAATCTCATAGAGATTTAAAACCATTTCCGTCTTGCCGCCCGTGTAAAATGTGATGATAGAGTTTGCAGCGATAAACGCTACCGCGCCGCCTGCCTTGCCGTAGCCCGAAAAATACCCTGCCGCCATGCCGCCGACGGCAAACGCACCGAGTACGGGATTGCCGCTTTCTAAGGTTGACAAAAGGCCAAGCGTAATGCCCGAGAGGGCACCGATTGTAAGGCCGCTTTCGTGCGACAAAAGGAGGGTGAGGAGTACACAAAGGGGGATGGTGAGGTGTAACCCGTAAAGACGAAAAAGACTGCCCACGCCTAAAACGGCGATGCCGTAAAGGGCGGCAACCGACACAGTATCCAGCGGCGTTTCACGCATACGGCCATGATAGATGGTTTTTTTCGCGTGCGCAAAAAGACATACCGCAGCGCAGGTGATGCCACCCTCGACAAAGAGCGCAAAACAATCATAAAGCAGAATCTGGCCGCCGAGCAAAAGGAGAAAGCCTGCGCCGAAAACTGAAATACCCATCGCCGTGCCACGTCGAAACGGCGTTTTTAATATAGATGCGTTTTTCTTGGCAGCGAAAACGGAAAAAAAGATAATTGCCAGCGCATATTTAAATGCCGCTATGGGCATAAAGGATGGAAAAAGCGAGGAGATAATGGCAATGAGCCCTGCCAAAATCGGTGGCTTTACCGTGTATTCTGCAGCGTAAAGTGCGGCGCCAAAGGGCATGATTTCTCCAAATAATTCCGTGCGGGAGACGAGCGCGGATAAAACGAGAGATACCATCTCCTTTGCTTCTACTTTATATGAGGACGCCGCCCTCCCGGCTGTCCGTATTCTCTTAAACATTCCCAGTTCCAAAACAAAAACTTCCTTTCCTTCTTACTGCACTATAGTATACCAAGAAAAAAGGGAGAAATTTGTCGTACTGCGTAAAAAATAAAAAAATGGTAATAAAGAGGGCTCTATGACAATATATATAGAACAAAAAACCGCATTCGGCACATGACCGAACGCGGTTTTTTAATAGATATATTTATCTTTTCTAAAGGATACGGCGCGCGGCATATAAAGACCGCCCTGACATATTGTCTATACTGATTGTACGCCCTGTTTGCGGCGCGTGGATATATGTTTCGTTTCCAACATAGATACCAACATGTCCTGCGCTGCGGAAGAAGACCAAATCACCCGGCTGAAGCTCTGAACGGGAAACCGACCGCCCCATTGCAACCTGTGAATACGTCGTACGCGGCAAAGATATGCCAAAATGACGATACACATACTGCACAAAACCGCTGCAGTCAAATCCGGAAGGGGAAGAACCGCCCCAGACATAAGGCACACCTATGAAGTTTTTGGCATAGGATACAATCTGTTGCCCTGCGGAAGAGCCACTTGCGGATTGGGAAGAAGGTGCTGCAGCTTTTTTCGGTGTCGATGCCTTCGGCTTTGTGCTGCTTGCATTGGAAGAAGCAGAAGACGAGGTGGAAGCGGAAGCCGGACGAGCAGGCTCTTCGACGACGATAGGCGTCGGCTCAGGCACCTGGCTGCGGTCAAAAACAATTAAATCCTTATGCACATAACCGATTTGGTCATTATAGCGCACCTTGCACCAAGAGCCTTCCGTTGTAATTACACTTACAGGGTCTGCAAGGTATAATTCACCCAAAACCTTGGCGTCCATTGCCGGAACTTGTCTTATGTTTAAAACATCACCTGCAGCAAAGCCCGTGGTATCTGCCGATGCCGCGATTGCCAATAAAAGCAGAGATGCAAGTATTGTACCGAATGAAACCGCTATTTTCTTGAACATACATGACCTCCTCGATAGAATATAACTAAATTATAACAAGATATTGCTGTTTTGTCAAACTTTTTTAATATTTATTTTCTATTTTCTGCCGAACCCGTTAAAATATACGTCTTGCGGCGGTGATGGAACGATTGATGGGGTCAATGGAAACTGTTCTGCCGCTGCGCGGTGCGTGAATATATGTATTGTTACCGGCGTAGATGCCGACGTGGCCGCCGCCGTCAAAAACCAAAATATCGCCAAGCTGCAGATTGGAAGTGCTGACGGCATAGCCTGCGTTTCTCTGCCCGTAAGAGGTACGCGGCAGGGAAATGCCAAAATATGCGTAAACGTATTTTACAAAGCCGCTGCAATCAAAGCCCGATGGTGTCGAACCGCCGTAAACATAAGGAACACCGAGAAAGTTTTTAGCGTATGCTAAGATATTTTCACCTGCGGTGGGGGCAGGGGCTTCGGGTGCCGGTTCTGCGGCGGGCACAGTCTCGGGCTGAATGTCTACATACGCGCCGTGGACATAGCCAATCGAGTCCCCATACTGTACCTGACACCAATCATTCGAATAACCAAGGATGGAAACGTTCTGCCCGCGAGAGAGGTGCCCGATGACAGTGGATGCGGGTGCACAACGTACATTCAAAACGCCTGCCGTAATAATGCCTGTATCTGCCGCGGCAGTTACGGATGTGATTAAAACAGAAACGGTCACAATGGCCGCACAAATTTTTTTCTTCATGATAAGCCCTTTCTTCAAAACGTCAATTTGCAAAATATTTTCAAAATACAGGTAATAGTATAACATAAATATTTCAATTTGTCAAACTTTTTTAACAATTTATGATATAAAATGAAAGTGTGTTACATTCCAAAAACACAAAAAAGCCCGTTTTTAAGCGAAATTCTTAAAAAATATTTACGCAAATAAAAAAATAAAAATGTAACAATTTATATCTTGTAATTTATAGAAATATTTGTTATTCTATAAAGGAAGAAATTTAGAAGAGGTGCAAAATGACATATATTCTGGGAATTGAATCCTCCTGTGATGAAACGGCGGCTTCCGTAACGGCGGACGGCCGCACAGTTTTGAGCGATGTCATTTTCTCGCAGGCGGATATTCATAAAAAATATGGCGGCGTTGTGCCTGAAATTGCATCGCGAAATCATATTTTATCGGTTTCGCAGGTAATGGAAGAGGCAATTTTAAAAGCCAATATTAAAAAGGAACAGATAGATGCTGTTGCGGTAACGGTTGAGCCGGGGCTTATCGGCGCACTGCTGGTCGGCCTGTCTGCGGCAAAGGGATTTTCGTACGCAATCGGAAAGCCGCTTGTGCCGGTGCATCATCTGCACGGGCATATTGCGGCAAACTATATTGCGCATCCTGAACTGGAGCCGCCGTTTCTCTGCCTTGTCGTATCGGGCGGGCACAGTCATGTGGTAGAGGTTACGGATTACAACCATTTTGTCGTATTGGGCGCTACGATGGATGACGCCGCAGGGGAGGCGTTTGACAAGGTGGCGCGCGTTTTGGGGCTTGGCTATCCGGGCGGACCACAGGTTAGTGCATGTGCGGCCGGCGGTACGGCCTCCATTATGTTCCCGCGCCCCATACAAGGGCTTGATTTTAGCTTCAGCGGCGTGAAAACTGCGGTAATAAACTATGTGCATCACAAGGAACAGATGGGTGAGGAAGTCAATCTCCCAGATGTTGCTGCTTCCTTTGAAGCGGCTGCTGTAGACGTTCTGGTGACGGTGACCATGCGCGCGGCCAAGGAAAAGGGCATACAAAAAATTGCGCTTGCAGGTGGCGTTGCAGCCAATACCTGCCTTCGGGAAACGATGCAATCGGCTTGTGAAAAGGAAGGCAAAACGCTCTTTTTGCCGCCACGCGAGCTTTGTACGGACAATGGTGCGATGATATCGTGTGCAGGCTATTATGCGTATAGGGCGGGTGCACGTGCACCGCTTACGCAAAATGCGGCGGCAACCGCAAGACTCGCGCGAGAGGACGCAAGATAAAAAAGAAAGAACCGCCCAAAAAGTGACGCGTGGCCACAGGAGCGGTTCTTTATTTATATAAACAGCCATGGCTGTACTTACAATCTATGAATTTATAAAGGAAAAGGTGCGATGCTTCCAATGGAAATTATAAATACGCCCAATCTTCCGACGGGAAAAGTGATTACGGCAATTTCTGCCGCCCCGGTGCCTGCGGTAAACTGCATTCCGACGATGGCGCTTCCCATACTGCCACCGAGCCTGTCAACCCATGCGGATTTACAGATTTGTCATGTGGGAGAAAACGTATTGGTGGCATCTCCCGAAGTGTATGCGTATTATAAGGAAAAGCTTTCGCCGCTTGGATTTGTGGTTTTGTGCGGAGAAAATAAAGTGGGGTGTACCTACCCGAAGGATGCCGCATATAATGTAGCAAGAATCGGGAATGTGGCCTTTCATAATCTGCGGTTTACGGAGCCGCGGATTGTGGAAACATGCAAAAAAATGGGTATTTACATGGTGCATGTCGAGCAGGGGTACGCAAAATGTGCGGTCGTGCCGATAGGGGATAGCGCACTGATTACGGCTGACGGCGGCATTGCACGTGCGGCACGTGCAGAAAAAATGGATGTTTTGGAGATTTTGCCGGGACATATCACGCTTTCGGGGTTTTCCTACGGCTTTATCGGCGGCGCGATGGCGCTTTTGTCTAAAGATGTGGCGTACTGTACGGGAAGCCTTGCAAATCACCCTTCTAAAATGGAAATATTTGATTTTCTCAAAAAATATGGCATAAAAATTGAAGAAGGTAGCATTCCTATACCTATAGATATAGGTTCAATTCTTCCGCTGCAAACAAAATAAAAAAGGAGGCGAGTGCTTGCAGCATATGCTATCGGTAACAGGAAATTTATGTGCAGATAAACTGCCCTTTGTAAGCGGGGTGCAGGTGTCAGGCGCACGTGATAATTTGGTTTTTCAGGCAGATTCGGCAGAAAATATGCAGCGCCTGAAGCGTTCTTTGGCACTTTCTTTAGCAAATACCATCATAGAGGAGTATGAGGGACGTTATCTCGAGGCATACATCAATAAAGCGTACCAAAATCTCGATACCATGGAAAGGCAAAAGGTGTTTTGCGCTGCGGCAGAGGAGATGGAACGCACCTCACCAAAACAACGCGCACACTATATTGAAAACCGCTTGTATGCGTTTTTGGACAAATCGGACGTCTTATCCATAGACGGCTTTGTGGCGTTTCGCCTCAAAGATTACAAAACACTTTTGGAGCGCACGGCCGCACGTGCGGCAAATGCCTATGAAATGGAAAAAGAATATGCGGAATTTATTGCGCTTTTACAATACTTTATCAGCCTGCAGCCTGTCGGCACCTCTCTTTTGCACGTTGTTTTTACAGAGGATGGTACGTGTCAGTTTTATAACGCGGACGGGGAAAACATCGTGTTTGGAGATACGGGGGCAATAGGGGAAGAGCCGCTTTCGACAGAGGAAATCCTTCTAAGCGCCCTCATTAGCATTGCGCCAAAGGAGATACTTCTCCATCATGCCGCAGGACACATGCAATGGGAAATCATGGAAACGGTGCAGAAGCTTTTTGCGGGGCATGTGCATCTGTGTGAAAATTGCCAAATTTGCACAGAGGGGGCAGAAAAATAAAAAAATACTTGCAAGATAATAAAGATACTGGTATAATAATCCTATATAGCATAGATAGGAGGAATATATATGAAGAAAAAAGCATGTCTTTTACTGGTGCTTGTAATGATGCTGTCACTACTTAGTGGCTGCTACAAAATGGACACAACGATTTCCGTTGGTGCAGGCGGCGGGGTACGGGTATCCTCAACGCTTATGGCAACGAAGGAAATGTACGCCGCAGCGGGTGGCACGGGTGCCAGAGACATTTCGCAAAATATAGATATGATCAAACAGTATTACGGGGAGAGCGAACCCGGTGAGGTTATTTCCGTAAACTTAATTGATGAACACGGCAATGCTCTCGCGGCAGATGCACCGACGCCCGAGGATGGCACAATGGTCGGCACAACGCTCGAAATGCGTTTTGACAGCCTCAATGATTTGAAGAGTTCGCCGATGCTTGCCAGCTATTTTGTTACAACACCGCTGATGCAGGATAGTGACGGCTATGGTCTTAAGGTGCAGGAAAAGAGAACACTTCTCGGGGCAGTATACACGGTTTCGGGTAAGTACAGCCTCTATGGCGATGCAAACTATAAGGGCGCTTATGAGAGAAATGATCAGGCGCTGAAGGATAACGTTTCCGCGGCAAGCGCAAAGCTTACATTTGCATTCCCGCTCGGTTTTTCAAAGAGCAATGCAGATGACAAGAGCCTTTTTGGAAATCGCCTTACCTGGACGGCTACAGCGGATGCACCCGATAAGGATGTGTACTTCTCTTACACAACCATAAATCCTGTTATTTTGGCGCTGTCTTTGGCAGTCATCATTCTTTTAATTGTAATCATCTTAATGGCACGCAAGAATAAAAAGAATGACGCGGAGCCTGATGATTACTTCGTAGATGAAGAAGGCAATGTAATCCCGATTTTCGATGCGGAAGAGGATGACTTTGCAGAAGAGGCAGAAATCGTGACAGAAGAGGCCGACGAAACAGAAGAGATTGCAGAAGAAATTGCAGAAGCAGAAGTCGAAGAAGAAAAGTCGGAAGAATAAAATAAAAACAAAGGAGCTGTAAACAATACAGCTCCTTTTTTAGTAGGATGTTAGAATTTATGTTGCAAGGCAAGCGAAATCCTTTCTGCAAAAAATGCATCAGACATGCGATGGACATTATAAATAACAAATATACCAAGCTCACGCGCACGTTCCATAAAGGCATCGTCGGGCACAAACTGTGTCAGGACGATGATTTTTTTGGCATAATCACCGCCAAAACGTTCTGCTACAACGGAAAGCTTATAAAGCTCGTCCGTATTGGTCAATCCGTTTTTACAGGAAATGAAAACAGGGATTACGCCGCTTGTGAGGAAAACGTCAATTTCATTCGTAACTGCGTCACCAAACCGCGGACGAAGGTCCGATTGCCAGTCGATAACAATACCTGTTTTCGCATCTGTGAATGTGGACAGACTGCATGATGTATAATAGGTGTGCATTTCCAAGGCTGTGCCTGCTTTGCCGAGAAGATGACGAATTGCCTCATTTTTATAGGTAAACGAAATGGTTTGCGGTCCTATGCGTAAATTGGAAATAAGGCCTTTTTCTGAAAGAGCTTTTAAAAGGTCTTTCATTTTTTCGTATTTTTCGGGCGAGAGCTTTTTTTCTATCTCGGAAATGGACGCGGAAAGCGTCAGCTTATCGTGATTCGGAAAGGCTGTATGCATGGCACCGACAGCGGTGTTCCATGCGGCGCAGTTTTTCCTGCAAACGGCCCATGCGGATGCGACATCGCGTAGGAATGCCGTATCTTCAAAAGAGGGCGCAAAGGCTTCTGTAACGCGTCCGCCGTAAAGTGTAATGATTTCCTCTGCAGAAAGCGCGACAGGCCCTTCCAAAGCAGGATATTCGCCTGACAAAACGGATATTGTATTCTGCGGCGGATTGGCGGTATGCATCGGAATGCCGTAGCGCGCAGACAAGGCACCGATGGAAACCAAAAGAGGTGTATCGCCGCCTGTTACATCAAAAACAGAGTCGGGGTAGGATGTAATAATCTTTTCAAGCCGCTTTGAAATCTCCGCGTGATTATCAGCGTCTATCCCCACAACCTGAATATCGGTTTTTTGGTTTCGCATAGACAAAAGCGCTTCGAGATGGCGCGCAAAGGTATGCATTTTTGATAAATCCCCGCCAAACAAAATCAAGCGTGCAGGGCGAAGGAGAAGTGTGCTGAAGGCGTTTAAAATGGCATTTTCGTCAAAAAATTCTATGATAGTCATGAGGCGCTCCCCTTTTCCTTGGCCATTTCGGAAAGTTGCATGGTCAAAATTTTTGAAATGCCTTTTTCCTGCATCGTGACGCCGTAGAGAATATCCGCCGCCTCCATCGTGCCGCGGCGGTGCGTTACAATAATAAACTGCGTATCCTTATAGCTTCGTAAATATGAGGCAAACCGCACAATATTACTGTCATCGAGTGCGGATTCAATTTCGTCCAGAATGCAAAACGGTGCTGGCCGAACATGCATGACCGCAAACAAAATGGCAATTGCGCAAAGTGCTTTTTCACCGCCCGATAAAAGCGATAGGCTTTGCAGCTTTTTCCCCGGCGGTTGCACATCAATTTCAATGCCGCTGTCTAAAACCTTATTTGGCTCCGTCAAAGACAGCTTTCCTGTGCCGCCGCCAAAGAGCGCACGGAAGGTTTTTGTAAAGTTTTCGGCAATGGCGGCAAACTGCGTGGAAAAGGTCTTGGTCATAACATCCGTCATATCACGAATGATTTTTTCTAAGGAGTCCTTTGCAGTTTCAAGGTCTTGTATCTGTGTATTTATTTCCGTAAAACGTGTTTTTACCGACTCGTATTCCTCGATTGCTTCTACATTCACGTTGCCGAGTGCGCGGATTTTGCGGCGCAAGGCAGCGGCTTTCTCCCGCGCGAGCGATTCTTCGCCGATGTCCGAGCGTTTTTCCGCAGCGGCGGAATAGGTGAGCGCATACGCGTCCCAAAGGTGATTGATGGTATTGTCAAGCTCTGTCTGCACCTTTTCAAGGCGTGCCTCAAGGCGCGCTTTTTCGCCCTCAAGGCCTAAAAGACGGTCGTTTTGTGATTGAATATCGCCGCGCAAAACCATGGCGCGTGTGGAGGCATCTCCTTTTTTCTTTGTCGATGCTTCCAAAACCGCCAAAAGGGACTCGATTTGTGTTTTTGCCGTTTCAATATCAAGGCGTTTATTCTGCAGGCGCAGCATAACGGCATTTGCATCGGCAGCGAGCGCTTCTTTCTCCGATGCCCATTCCAAAATGCGCGCCTTTCTTCTTTCTATTTCCGCTTCCAGTAAGGCAATTTGCGTCTTTGCCGCATCGGCATCCTTTTGGGCGGTGCCGTGCTCTACCGTGCGCGTGGTCAGCACGTCATTTTGTGCATTTCGTGCCTGTATTTTCTCAAGCAAAACGCCGCGCGCTTTTTCAAGGCGCGCCAGTGCATCCTCATGGCGTTTTGAAAGTCTGGCACTGTCCTCCTCTAAGCGTGTGCATGTCAAATCGCGATTTTCCATGCGCGCCCGAACAGCTTCCATATCTTCTGTAAGACGGGAAAGATGCGTTTTTTCCGCAGCTTCCACTTTGTCGCAAAGCTCCAAAATGCCCGAAAGCTTCAGTTTTTCGCTTTGGATTTCGGCAGCCTCCTGGCGCATTGCATGTATTGCTTCGCGGTTTTCCGAAATCTGTTCTTCTGCCGCATCAATTTCGTTTTCTACCGCATCCATCTGTTTTTCCAAGGCAGCGCATTTTTCCGCAAGACGGGCAATTTCATCCCCTCGTCCCAAAAGCTGGGATGTGGTGACGCGGCTGCCACCCGAAACGGAACCGCCACGCATGAATAGCTCACCATCCAAAGTGACGATTTTAAGCTGGTGGGAAAATTTTCGTGATACCATTATGGCATTATCTATGTTATCCATTACCACAACGCCGCCTAAAAGCTGCAAAACAATGTTTTTGTAGGTATCTTTACATGTGACAAGGTCGCAGGCAAGGCCGATGTAGCCCTTCGAGTTCTCTATCTGCCTTTCGTTTTCAAGCCGCCTGCCGCGGACGGCAGAAATGGGGAGGAAGGTAGCACGCCCCGCGCGCGTTTCTTTTAGGTACGAAATCGCCGCTTTGGCATCTGCCTCCGTGCCGACAACAACGTTTTGTGCCGCACCGCCGAGCGCCGTTTCAATTGCAACAACATATGAGGGGTCCACGTGAATCAGTTTGGACAATACGCCGTGAATATCCGCATGAATGTTTGCGCCGAGCACGGCTTTTACACCTTTTGCATAGCCGTCCATGTTTTTTTCCATATCCGAAAGCGCCGTTTTGCGGGAGCTTTCAATATGTAATTGGCGCATTATCTCGTTATAGGCCTCTTTTTTTGCAGTCAGGTATGCTTCAAGCTTTGGTTTTTCCTGACAAAGTGCCCGAAAAGCCGCCTCTTTTTCTAAGATAAGGCGTTCAATTTCCTTTGTTTTTTCGACGGTTTCTATTCGCTTTGCATCATTTTCGGCGCATCGCGCCTCGCAGGCCTCAAAGTCTTTGGAAAGCGCTGCAAAGCGCGCTTCAATATCTTCAGAAAGGAGTAATTCCTTTTGTCTTTTTGTATCCTCAATCTCAAGATTTATCTGTGTGGCGGCCAGAGATAAGTCCTCAACCATACGATTTTGCGCATCAATTTCGGCAGTTAAACTCTCAAGCACTTGTCGCTCTTTTGCGATTGCATCTTCTAAAGTACAAAGTGCGGCGTGGCGTGCTTCGGTATCGGAAATCGCTTTTTCCTTTTCCGTCAAAAGACGCGTAATTTCCTCGTTTGCAGATTCAATTTCTACAGTAAGCCGCGCGCTGCTTTCTTCGTAGTTTTGCATGCGCTCTGAAAATAAGGCATTGTCGCCTTCCCATTCCTTGACGGAAAGCTCCGTGCCATGCAAAAGTGCACGCGTGTTTTCAATTTCAATATCCTGATTTTTTACTTCGTCATAAAGCGCCTCCGCCTCTTCCTGCATTTTGGAAAGGGAGGCCTGATTCTTTGCAGATTCCTCTGAAATCTGCAAAAACAATGCATCTGTTTCTTCTTTAGCCGCGCGCAATTTTTCGATGTCAATCACAGAAAGATTGATTTCGAGATTTTTAAGTACCTCGTACATTTCAAGATATGTCCGCGCTTTTTCGGCCTGTGATGAAAGCGGTGCGATGCGGTTTTGCAGTTCATCCCGAATATCACGGATACGGACGAGGTTGTCCTCCGTCGCATCAAGCTTTCGTATGGCCTCTATCTTTTTGTATTTATACATGGAGATGCCAGCGGCCTCTTCAAAAATCTGGCGGCGATCCTCCGCTTTGGCGGATAAAATCGAGTCAATCTTACCCTGGCTTATAATCGAATAGCCGTCTCGCCCAAGACCTGTATCCATAAAAAGTGCATGGATGTCTTTTAAGCGACACGGCGTTTTATTGATAAAATATTCACTTTCCCCACTGCGATATACGCGCCTTGTAACGCAGATTTCGGCATAGTCCCCATGAAAAAGGCCGCTTTGGTTATCAAGCGTTAAAGACACTTCGGCAAGTCCGAGTGCCTTATGATTTGCCGTACCTGCAAAAATAACATCCTCCATACGGCTGCCGCGCAGGGATTTTACGCTTTGTTCGCCCAAAACCCAGCGAATCGCATCCGTGATGTTACTTTTGCCGCTGCCGTTGGGGCCAACAATCGCGGTAATATTACTGTCAAACGTAATGGATAGCTTGTCCTTAAAGGACTTAAAGCCATACATATCCAGTCGTTTTAAGTACATGTAATACCGCCTTTCTTATTTTGTTGCAAATAATACGCCAAGCGTACCGGGGCCGCAATGTGCAGAAATGACACTACCTGCCTCCGTGCAGATAATTTCAGAAAATATGCCGCTATCCTCTACGGCTTTTTTGGCAAGCTGCAGAATTTCTTCGTCAACACCTGAATTTGTAATAAAGATACGCGCAGGGTCAGGCGTTGTGGCTGCAAGGCGTTCCTCAATATATTTCGGAATCACCATTTTCAGCTTGCCGCGGTATTTTTTCGTCAGCACAAGCTTGCCGTTTTCCATGGCGAGTGCAGGCTTTATCCCAAGAAGATTTGCGCCCAGTGCAGCGGCACCGCTGCATCTGCCGCCTTTTTTCATATAGTCTAAGGCATCCAACACAAAGCTTGCATCGCAGCGGTCTTTATACATGGCGCAATCGTCTGTGATTGCCTTGGCATCCTTGCCTTCTTTATATAAATCCAATGCATGCAAAATGACAAGTGCTTCCGCGGAGGAAAGTGTGTTTGTATCCACAACAAAAACATTGTCAAATTCACTTGCCGCGAGTGTGGCGTTTTGGCAGGACGAAGAAAGTCCCGAGCCGATGGAAAAATGAATGAGAGCATCATACCCCTGCCGTTTTTCTGCAAAAAAATCGCTGTATACTGCAGGCGGAATTGCGGCGGTCTTTGGCAAAACACCTGTTTTTTCTACTTTGTCATAGAGCGCGGCGCGGTCAATATCCACACCATCCAAATACGTTTCATCCCCAAACGTAATATAAAAGGGAAGGACAGATATATCATATTTTTCTAAAAGTGCAGGGGGCATATCCGAAGAACTGTCTGCCGTAAATTTTATGTTTGGCATGTTTTTAAATCCTTTCTATGGAAAAATAGCATTAGCCTTCTAATTTTTTAAGCTCGGAGAGTTCTTTTTCATCCATCTTTTCATTTTTGTGTGAACGCTTTAAAAGCTTTACTTCGTCCACAGAGAAGGTCGCAAGTGTGTTTTCGTCCTCGCCGTCAAGCTTTACCTTTAAAAGCCCTTTCAAGAGTGCAGATGACGCAACTACGCCATTGCCGCGCGGCGTTTTCACAACCGAGCCGACAGGCGGCGTGACTTTGTTGAGTGCTTCATAACACTCCTGCTCATGGCCGAGGCAACACATAAGGCGGCCGCAGGTTCCTGAAATTTTCGATGGATTCAGCGACAAATTCTGTTCCTTTGCCATTTTAATGGAAACAGGGTGAAAATCACTTAAAAAGGTCGCGCAACAAAGCGGACGGCCGCAAACACCTAATCCGCCCATCATTTTCGCTTCATCCCGAACACCAATTTGACGAAGCTCAATCCGCGGGCGGAATACACTGGCGAGGTCCTTTACAAGCTCGCGAAAGTCCACGCGCCCGTTTGCGGTAAAGTAAAATAAAATCTTGTTGCCGTCAAACGAATATTCTACATGAATAAGCTTCATTTCAAGCTTATGTTTTTCTATTTTTTTAAGACAAATATCGTACGCTTCCTTTTCACGGCGGCGGTTTTGCTCCACCTGTTTTGCATCGGCA
>JAZNLF010000222.1:0-3026 GCA_045578945.1 Clostridia bacterium
AAATCCTCACAAAACGGAGCAGTAATGTATTGCTTTACAGTTTTATGCATACCATCCAGCACATCACTCTGCGGCAAAACGGCTATGTTCATCATGCGGGCATAGCGCATTTCATTTTCCCGGAGGCGCTCGGTATCAACATTGTCAACCAAAAGCTGGCCTGTAAGCGAATATGAGGCAGAGTACATGCGCGTGATAAGTCGCATGAGTGCATCCTTATGGCTACCCGAGGTGCCACATATGGCTACGACTTCCCCTGCGCGGACAGAGAGATTGACTTCCGATAAATACTGCCGTCCGTCATGACGCAGAGAAATATCCTCTAAAAACAAGGCTTTAGGCATTTTGTGTGCCTCCTTTCAAAGTGCGGTAGATGGAGAAGAATAAAAGAGCGAACACGCATATAATCGAGGCGGAAAGGTAATCTGCCCCAATGCGCTTCCATACCATAGAGAAGGCAAAAAGGGCTATTCCCATAAATAAACTCTTAAAAAGCTGGCCAAGCAGCGGGAGATAGAAAAGCGGCCAAAGCACACTTTTTCCATATGCTTTTAAAGGAAGCGGCTTTAAAAGACGTACTTTAAAAAGACATTGTAAAGCAAAATGTGCCGCGGCGCATCCAATGGGAATTGCAAGGGATGCAATTGGGATGAAGAATCTGTCTGATAGTATAAACAAGCCGTAAAGCGGCAAACAAGAAATTGCCGAAAGTACAAGACCGCCAAAGCGGCGCAAGGTAAAATGGAGGCAAATACCCAAAAGTGTGCCCGCCAAAAAACCGCCAAGACTGCCTATATACACATATGTCAACATCTCGCGTACAATGGAAAGCGCATGCAAAAAGGCTTCGTCAGACGGGAGATACTGGTAGCCGATGTAAATATACAAAGAGAAAATAAGTAAGAGAAATACCATAATAAGCGTCCATACAAGACGGGATTTGGAAAAACAGGTTGCATGCATTTTCTCGGGGAAGCTTGTATCATCAAGAAACGCATAAAGAATAAAACTGATAAAACCAATAAGTATGGATTCTGCGACGGCACCAAACACCTCGGCATATGTAAAAGAGGCAATGGAAAAAAGCCGCCAAAAGGTAATAAAGGACATAAGTATGCCGCTGTTTTTAAAGAAAAGCGCATAGCTTCTTCGTGTGCCTATAAAACGATTGGCGTGCGATGGTGTCATTCCGCGCATGAGGAGATGCGTCAACATTTTATTTGCGGGTTTTTTATTCTCCGCCATCAAAAGAATGCCAAATAAAAGTGCGGCAAAAAGGAGTGGCAGGTCTGAAATACGATTATAAATTTGTAAAACGGAGTTTGATGCCGCAAGACCGCCGCACAAAAGGAGTGCAAATAACACGTGCAGAAATCCCTTCCAAAACGAAGTGATGCAAACGTTCCCGAAAGGGGGTATGAGCAAAAAGCAAATGGCGTAAATGAGGATAGCTCGGGTATCCATCTGGGGCAATATACCGCTTAGGTACCAAAGCGCACAAAGAGATAAAATGGCGAGTAAATACGAAGTGAAAATTTGTATTTTTTTCATAAGTAGAAAACCCTTCCAAAGTTATTTTTTATAAACTGCATCATACATTTTCTGCATAGTATCTTCGGCCTCTTTTTTGAGCTCTGCGCCGCGTGTACGATTTTTCATATAGTCACGATAGGCTTTGGCGCGCCAAGGCTCAATCATCATTGTCATTTGCTTTTCTAAAAATGCATCGACACGCGCAAAGTCAGAAGGTTGTATGCCCTGTGCCTCCAAAACATTCATTTCCACATAGCGGTGGAGAATAAAGCGGCGCGAGGCGATTGCGCGTGCATCGCTGTAGGGGTTTTTCGGTGCAGTATCCGCATAGATGCCAAGCCGCGCCAGAACAGATTTTTCAGTTTCTGTAATGGAATCATCCCAAAGGGGAAGGCGCGGATTTAAAAAGCCCTGTGCCTTTAGGATTTCATGCGCTATGATGGCGTGCCCGATATTTCCGGGATGTACGCGGTCAGGCCCTATGACAGTATCCGTCAGGCGGCATGCATTTGCAGATGAAAGCGATGTATGTACATCCAAAGATGGAGAAAATGAAGCCTTTATAAATGCGGCGGCACGCGCAAGCGTTTTATCATATCCGCCGTAAAGCGGCATGGGTAAATTCGGATTTTCGTCATGCGGCGATGGCGAGCAGATAAGGTGCGGCACATCGGAAAGCAAAGCGTCCAGCTCTTTTATGGTTTGACAAAAAGAAGAAAACGCACGCTCACGTTTTTCCAAAAGTGCCTCTGTTACTCTTGCGCTGTCCGCATAAAGAACAGGCTGCATATCATTGATGCCAAACATTACGATTGCGGCTGAGGGAGAAAGGGAGGCTACCATCTGCGGATACTTTGCAATCAAGGTGCGTGCACTAAGTCCCGGTGTGGCAACTGTATGAAATAAAATATGTCTTTCCGGAAAATGGAGAACGTAAAAGTCGATTAAAATACGGGTATATTTTTCGGCAGCGGTAATACTGTCACCAATAAAAGCAACCACGTCACCGCTTTGCCAGCTGTTGTCGCGCATATTCTATTCATTTCCTTTACATAAATTACAGTAAATTATGCTCTGCCATACTGAAAAAACTGTTGTCATTGACAATAATATGGTCTGTGACAGTGATTTCAATTTCACGAAATGCATTGATAAGCTTTTGGGTAAGTCGTATATCGCTTTCCGAGGGTTGCAGAGAGCCGGAAGGGTGGTTATGTACAAAAATAACCTTGTAGGCGCGATGCATAAGCGCACATTCTATAACCTTTCTCACATCAACATTCGATTTATATGCAGAGCCTGATTCAAGCTGCGAAAAGTCAGTTACATAGTGAGAAGGATTCATAGAAAGAAGATAAAACCCCTCAGTCGTTTTATTTGTGATCATATCAAGTGCGAAGGAGCCGACTTCGTCAAGCGTAAGAAGCCGCGGCTTATCTGTCCACTCGTTTTTGGAATAAAGGGAAATGCAATCCCGAAGAAGATGCAAAAAC
>JAZNLF010000223.1:0-1820 GCA_045578945.1 Clostridia bacterium
AAGATGGCGTATCGCGCCGTTATGAAGCCGACGGAAGGTACAATTTTGACAGTTATCCGCTCTACGGCAGAGGCGACAGGGGCATTAGACAGCGATGGAGATATGGAATCCCTCTTGGAAGCCGTTTGTAAGAGCGCTGCAGAAGCGCTTGACCAAACGCCGAAAATGTTGCCCGTGCTGAAAAAGGCAGGCGTTGTAGATGCAGGTGGCAAAGGGTTAGTTTTAATCTTTGAAGGCATGCTTTTGGCACTGAAGAATGGGCAGGCTGTCACAAAAGAGGCAGCGGAAGAAGAAAGTGTGACGAAAAACGCGGCACAAAGAGCTGAGGCAGATGTAAAATTCGGGTACTGCACAGAGCTGATTATTCGTAAAAAACTGAAAGCGGCAGGTGCGGAAGAATTAAAAGAAAGCCTTTCTGACCGTGGCGACAGCGTTTTGGTTATTGATGATGACGATATTATTAAAGTGCATATACATACCAATCACCCGGGATGGGTTTTAGAGCGCGCACTTGATTTTGGTTCGTTATCCGATATTAAAATTGATAATTTGCGCGAGCAACACATGGAGCAACTGCAGAAAAAAGAGTATAAGAAGCTCGCTGTCATTACAGTTGCGGCAGGGGATGGCATAAAGGCGCTTTTTGAAGAGCTCGGCGCAGACTTTGTTGTCAGCGGCGGCCAGACCATGAATCCGAGCGCAGACGATATTTTGGAAGCCATTGAGGACCTCGATGCAGAGCGGATTTTGATTTTGCCGAACAATGGAAATATCATTCTTACGGCACAACAAGCCGCGGATATGACAGACAAAAATGTATATGTAATTAAAACGAAAACAGTGCCGCAGGGCATTGCCGCCATGCTTGCAATGGATGCGGATGCGGAAGATCCTACCCCCGCGATGGAAGAAGCTGTCCAAAATGTGCAGACAGGTCTTTTGACCAATGCGGTGCGCGACACGGAAATGGATGGCATGAAAATTTGCAAGGACGATTTTCTTGCCCTTTCGGACGGCAAGATTGTCGGGGCAGCCGCGGAGGAAGGCGAGGCACTCTCGATGCTTTTTGATGCACTCATAAGTGAAGAGTCCTTTGCCGTTACACTTCTTTACGGAGAAGATGTGGCGGAAGAAGAGGCACAAGGCTACGCAGATAAAATCAGCGAAAAATGGGCGGACGCGGAAGTGTCAATTCTCTATGGCGGTCAGCCTGTATACCGATATATGCTTTCTGTGGAATGATTTTAAAAAAAATGTCTATACTGATACTATGGACATTTTTTTAAGGCTTTTACATGCAAGTTTTTTATGGCAGGTAACAAAGTATTTTATCAATGCGTGGCATGAGAGTTTTGTTGCGGCATTTTTAAAAAGTACATGGGTGCAAAACAGCATAGCTGTTCGGATACTGGAGAAACCCTATAAAATATTTTACTACGTTTTGCGTTTTTTTCTGCGAAGATAGAGCGCAAAATTCCCCGAACCGTATACTATGTAGTAAAAAGACTGGAGGAGTGAGACAGGTGGATATTCAAAGTTTAAAGGGTCTTGTGGGGAATACCCCGCTTTTGAAAATTTCGTTTACATATAAAGGACGTGCGGGTGCGGTCTACGTAAAGGCAGAGTTTTTTAATATGACGGGCAGTATTAAAGACAGAGTGGCGCTCCATGTTTTGGAGATGGCGTATCAAAATGGTGAAATCCAAAAAGGTGATACGATTGTAGAGGCTACGAGCGGCAATACAGGCATATCCTTTGCGGCGGTTGGCCGTGCACTTGGCCATCCCGTAAGCATTTACATGCCGGATTGGATGACGCGT
>JAZNLF010000224.1:0-9395 GCA_045578945.1 Clostridia bacterium
TGTAAAGGGAGGCGAAAATCGTAGGGAAGGGCCTTGGTCCTTCCGCATTGTTTTATTCTGCGTGACAGCTTCTCCTTGGGGAAAAGCCTTTAAATAAAGAATGCAGCCATCACAATTTTTGTAATGGCTGCACGGAATTTAATTATTTCTTATGCATGTTTTTCATTACGTTTAAGACGCTCTCGAGTGATTGCCTATCCAGTTTTTTCGCCTCTTTAATAATTTCTTTTATCAGGTCAGGATATTGATTTTCTGTGTCATAAAAGTCACGCATGGATACCCCAAGTTCTTCGCAAATATATTGCAGCATTTGAACAGAAGGGTTAGACTTACCATTTTCAATGGCATTTATATAACCTTCAGATTGCCCAAGTCTTAAACTTAACTCTCTGGCAGAAATTTTTTTGTTTGTTCTTAAAAAGGCAATTCTTTGCCTTACAAATAACGCATCCATTTTCATATTTCTTAAAATTTAAAGTAGTTCTCTGCGTTATTGTAGCTTATGCCTTCGACAAGCATGCCGAGTGTTTCATAATCTTCGGGATACTCTCCGTTTTCCACCCATTGGCCGATAAGGTTACACAAAATGCGGCGGAAATACTCGTGGCGCGAGTAGGACAGGAAGCTTCTGGAGTCTGTCAGCATACCCACAAAACGCCCCAAAAGACCGAGGTTTGCAAGTGCCTTCATTTGTGCCTCCATGCCGTCACGCTGGTCATTAAACCACCAGCCTGAGCCAAATTGAATTTTGGACGGCGCTTCTGTGCCTTGGAAATTACCAAGCATGGTACCAAGCACATAATTATCCTTCGGATTTAAGGTGTAGAGTATGGTTTTCGGCAATGTGTCATCCGCGTCAGCTGCACCTAAAAGCTTTGCCAAAGGCTCAGCGATGCATCTGTCATTGATGGAATCAAAGCCCGTGTCGGGACCAAGCTTTTTAAACATGCGTATGTTATTATTAAGAAGTGACCCGATATGCAGCTGCATTGCCCATCCGCGCGCGTGATATTCCTTGGCAAGGAATAAAAGAATAAAGGTCTTATATTTTTCAATTTCGAGGGCAGAAAGCGTTTTGCCGGCGCAGGCCATTTTGAAGATGCGATTGGCTTCCTCTGCATCACATGATGCATAAGGAACGCTTGGGAGTGCATGGTCGGAAAGACGGCAGCCCACGCTATGGAAAAAGTCAATGCGTGCCACCAGCGCAGCCTGCAGGTCTTCTATATCCGAAATCTGCATATTTGTGCAGTCTGCAAGCGCTTTTATATAGGGGATAAAGGGTTCCTGCTCGCAAAGGATTGCTTTATCGGGACGGAAAGCAGGCAAAACGCGGAAGGCTTTAATATCCTTCATTTTTAAGTGATACTCGAGTGAATCGATGGGGTCATCCGTTGTGCAAATGATTTTCACATTGGATTTTTCAATCAAATTCCGTACTGAAAAATCATCAGATGCAATGATTTTATTTGCCGCGTCATAAATCTCGCGCGCCGTTTTTTTGTTTAAGATGGTGTCGATGCCGAAATAGCGGCGCAATTCCAAATGTGTCCAATGATAAAGCGGGTTGCCGATGGCATACGGAAGCGTTTCGGCAAGAGCTTCAAATTTTTCAAAATCGCTTTTGTTGCCCGTGGTATATTCCTCCGAAATACCATTTGAACGCATGGCACGCCACTTGTAGTGGTCACCGCCAAGCATAATTTCCGTAATATTTTTAAAATGCTTGTCCTCGTAAATTGCCTGCGGGTTGAGGTGGCAATGATAGTCAAGAATCGGCATTTTCGCCGCATAGTCATGAAAAAGCGTTTTTGCCACGTCCGTTTCAAGTAAAAAGTCCTTATCCATAAATGCCTTCATTTTTACGCCTCCAATCTATGATACAAATATTATATCATATGTCCATGCAGTAGTCAAACACTAAAAGCTGCATTACATAAATGCAGCTTTTAGTGTTTGGTTTATTTATCCTTTTCCGCTTCTGCGGCGGCTTTTGCTTTGTCAATGATGACTTGTGCCACGTTTTGCGGCGCTTCTTCGTAGCGTTCAAAGGCAAGTGTGAACTTACCGCGGCCGCCCGTCATGGAACGCAAATCCGTTGCGTACTTATGCATTTCGCTCATCGGCACCTCAGCCTCAACCTTGCCAAGCCCTTTCCCGATGGGGTTCATGCCTAAGATTCTGCCACGACGTTTATTTACATCGCCGATAATATCACCCATGTCCGCTTCGGGCACCGTGACTGCAAGACTGCCAATCGGCTCCAAAAGCACAGGGCCTGCCTGCTTTAAGCCTTCTTTATAAGCCAGCGATGCGGCTACCTTAAATGCCATTTCGGAGGAGTCTACGGGAGGGTACGAGCCGTCCACCAGCGTTGCCTTAAGACCGACTACGGGGTAGCCTGCCAAAACGCCCTTTGTAATACATTCGCGAAGGCCTTTTTCAACGGCGGGAAAGAAGTTCTTCGGTACGGCGCCGCCGAAAATATTGGTTTCAAAAATCAAATCATCGGTATCGCCCGGTTCAAATTCAATCCAAACGTCACCAAACTGGCCGTGACCGCCGGACTGCTTTTTGTGGCGGCCTTGTACCTTGACCTTTTTGCGCAGTGTTTCGCGGTATGCCACGCGCGGCTCAATCAAATCCACCGCAACGCCGAATTTGGTTTTCAGCTTGCTGACAATGATGTCAAGATGCTGCTCGCCAATACCGGAAATAACCATCTGGCGTGTTTCTTTATTATTGGAAACCTTAAAGCAGGGGTCTTCTTCCTCGAGCTTGTGGAGGCCGCTGCCGATTTTTTCTTCGTCACCCTTTGCCTTCGGCACAATTGCCAAGGACAAATTCGGTTCGGGGAAATCAATGCCTTCCAGCGTAACGGGGGAAGAGGACGAGCAAAGCGTGTGCCCCGTTTGTGTGACGGCAAGCTTTGTGACCGCGCCGATATCGCCTGCGCAAATCGAATCCGTTTCAATCTGCTTTTTGCCGCGCAGCATAAAGATTTTGCCGATTTTTTCCTGCGTACCCGTCTGTGCATTGAAAACAGTAGAATCTGCCTTTAATGTACCCGAATAGACGCGGAATATTGAAATTTTGCCGACAAACTGGTCAGCAATTGTCTTAAATACAACGGCTGCAAGGGGTGCTGTGCTGTCAGGCTCCAGAGTTTTTTCTTCGCCGCTTTTTACATCGGTTGCAACTGCTGCATCCACATCCGCGGGGGACGGGAAGTAGCCTGCGATTGCATCCATAACAGGTGTTATACCATAATTTTGTGTTGCACTGCCGCAAAATACGGGAACCAATGCACCGACCTTTACGCCTTTTTTGATGGCGGTAGTCATTTCATCGGCCGTGAATTCTTCACCTGCAAAATATTTTTCCATCAGCGCCTCGTCCGTTTCCGCAATCGCTTCCATTAAGAAGCCACGTGCGGCATCAAGCTCTGCCGAAACGCTGTCGGGAATTGCCATATCCTGCAATTTGGCACCATCATACCGATAGCCCTTCATCTCAACAATATCTACAAAGCCGACAAGCTTGCCGTCCTCGCGAACAGGGACCTGGAAGGGCGCGAGTGCCGTGCCGAATTTTTCCTTAAGGCCTTGCAGCGTGTTTGCGAAGTTTGCATGCTCATCATCCATTTTATTGATGAAGAATGCGGAAGGAATACCCTTTTCTGTGGCATATTCCCAGGCATGCTCCGTACCGACGGCAACGCCGCTTCGGCCCGATACTAAAATAACAGCCGCATCCGCAACGCGAATACCCTCTTTTACTTCGCCCACAAAGTCAAAATATCCCGGTGTATCTATAATATTTATTTTTCTGTTTTTCCATTCTAAAGGTGCAACTGCCGTATTAATAGAAATTTTACGTTTTGTTTCTTCTGTATCATAGTCCATAACGGTTGTGCCGTCCGAAATCTTACCCAGACGATCCGTCGCACCCGCGTTCAGGAGCATTGCTTCTGCAAACGACGTCTTACCGGCCCCGCCGTGTGCCATGAGCACAACGTTACGAATCTTGTCCACTGCATACTTTTCCATTACTGTTCCTCCTCTTACATATATTATAAAGACAAATGTATTATATAAGATATACTATATTCAGTATCTGCTTATATTATAATACAATTCGGAACATAAGGAAATAACCAAAATAAACAATCTTTTTTTAAAAAATTTGTGAGTTTTGCACAAATTACGACCTTGCGTCGTAGAAATAAACGTTTTCATCAGTTTCAAGACGCCATACGGGGACTGCATCCGCCGTTTGATAGCCGCCTTCGACTAAAACGGTGTACCCGAGTGCAATTTTTTCTACAGTTTCCCCGTTTATATCCGACGTATGCAAAAGATGCATCAGCGCATCGGCGGCGCCAAGCGTCGGCGTTTTTGTGCCTTGTACCTCTAAGACCTGTGGCCAATTGCCTTCCATTTCCGCAATTTCTTCCCCAGAGGGCGTAACCGCGAGCGCGCTGCCATAAAGAGGCTTCCCGCTGATTTCCATTGCAAAATAAACCTTGCCGTCTTTTTCATAGCCTTTGGCATATTCCATGGAAAAGCCAAGTTTGGAAAGCGCGGTTTTCATGCTTTTCACCGCGTTCTTTGCGGCGGGGGCGGGAGCATGGCCGCTTCGATACATAAATCCCGTGTCGGTTATGGTTACGCTTTTTCCCTGACGGCGATAGGTATTGCCCATGCGAACAGGCGTGCCGCCCAAAAGGCGCGCGCAAAAAGCTTCCCTGTCGGCCAGTTGGTTTTGCACGGTAAGCGTTGCCATGCGCGGATGCTTGACGGGAATCCCCTGTGCCTCCACTTTTATACCAGCGTCCCCAAGGACGCTGATGGCAGACTCTAAACGCTTTTCCTCTGCTTTTTTTATGGCAATATTTTCATAGAGGAGCAAGGATGCCAAAAAGAGATTGATTGCCAGAAAAAGAAAAATTAAAATGGTTTTAATACGATACCAGTTCATATGCCGCACCTCTCTAAAATTAAAAATATACCCCACAAAATCGGCTGGTGCAAAAGATACACCCATAAGCTGTGCCGCCCGACAAATGCAAAAAAGCGGCTGTGGCTTTTCCATGTCGGCAGCTTGAGCCTTACTAAAAAACTGCCGCACAAAAAGAAAAACAGATATGGTAAAATCGGTGCATAGTCAAAGCTTTGAAAGGTGTGGGGCGGAAAGCCGAAAATAATTCCGATATTGCTTTGGTAAAGGGAGGCGGGGAGTGCAATGCGAAGGGCGCCAAAGCCTAAAAAGCCTTCTTGGGCGGAAAACGTAAAAATCCCTAAAAGCGCGCACACGATACTGCCGAGGATAGGGTGTATGCGGCAGAGTACCTTCGCTGAAACGGCGTAGAAGAGCATCGAAAAAGCCATAAGATGCAATATGCCGAAAATGATTTTATCGGCAGGGACAAAAAGCCAGGTGGCCGCCGTCACTAAAAGCGCACCGATGCCGACCTTTAAGGCACGTACAAACGGGCGGCGCGTAAGGCGCGTGCAAATGCCCGCCAATAAAAGAAAAACGATTACAAATAGTACACGCACAACCTCCAAGACATCACTTTCCATAATATGGGAAAGCCATCCCAAAGGCCGTCTTGAAAACTGTACAAGATTAAAAGCGGCATGATAAAAAATCATGGCGACGAGTGCAAAGCCGCGCACATCATCAATAAAGCCGATTCGTTCCTTTTTCATTTTCATGCCTCCTTTTCTCCCAGTATACAGTATCTGCCGCGAAAAAGCAACTGTTTTTTGCACCGCTTTTTGCGGTGCGGCATATATTAAATAGTAAAAAAATAAAGGCAGGTGTATTTTGTGGAAATTCATGTTGTAAGAAGGGGCGACACCATTTATAATATCGCAAACCGCTATGGTGTTTCGCCATCCCGCATTATTGCCGATAACGGCATACAAGACCCGCGGAATCTGGTTTTGGGGCAGGCGCTTATCATTCTGCTGCCTGCGCAAATCTATACAGTTCGGCAGGGGGATACGCTTTTCTCCATCGCACGCCGCTACGGCACAACGACGCTGGCGCTTGTGCAAAATAATCCGTCCCTTGTACTGAATCCGACTTTAGTGCCGGGGCAACAGATTACCATTGACTTTACGTTGGAAAAAATCCGTTCTCTCAATGTAAACGGCTACGCGTATCCGTACATCAATCGCCCACTTTTGAGGCAAACGCTGCCGTATTTATCAAGCCTTACCATCTTCGGCTACGGCTTTACCGCTGAAGGGGATCTGATTACGATATCGGATTTGCCGCTCATTGATTTGGCGGTGCGAAATAATGTTGCCCCTGTTATGCTTTTATCTTCCATCACAGAGGACGGCAATTTCAGCAGCGAACGCGCATCTCTTTTATTTCGCAATACGGCAATCCAAAACCGCGTGATAGAAAATGTCATACGTACGATGCAGAGGAAGGGCTATGTGGGGCTGGATATTGATTTTGAATATATCGAGAAAGAGGATACGAGTGCATTTTTGCGTTTCCTCGAAAACATCACAGAAAAAATGCATGATGCAGGCTATACGGTCAATGTAGATTTGGCACCGAAAACGTATGCCGAGCAACCGGGACTTTTATATGAGGCGCACGACTACGCCGCACACGGCGAAATTTGCGATTATGTAATTATTATGACGTATGAATGGGGATTTGCGTATGGTCCGCCGCTTCCGGTTGCACCGATTTTAAATGTTGAGCAGGTTATAAAATATGCGGTAACGGAAATCCCAAACGAAAAAATCCTTATGGGGATTCCGAACTACGGATATGACTGGGTACTTCCCTACAGACCCGGCACAGCGGCAAGAACCTTAAGTCTTATGAACTGTGTTCAACTTGCAATTCAGGAAAATACGGATATTATGTTTGACACCGCTTCGCAGTCGCCGTTTTTAAGCTATTATGATATGAATGGTCAGGAACATATTACCTGGTTTGAAGATGCAAGAAGTATTCAGGCAAAGCTTGAGCTGATTGAAAAGTATAACCTTGCCGGACCAAGCTACTGGACGGTAATGACATATTTCCCACCTAACTGGACGCTTATCCGCACGCAGTACGACGTACGGAAGAATATATGAAAAACACCCCGCAGCTGCGGGGTGTTTTTCGTAATTTTTCGTATATGGGCATATTGACACGCCAAAAGAATAAGGCTTATAATATAGTTATATTATTTCAACTTATTCTTTTGGAGATGTTCAAAATGTATGTTCAGATATTAAAAGATTTTATGGATTCTCTTACGGAATGGAAAATTCCCGGAAATACACTTATTGTAAACTACAAAGGCACCGAAGTTTTCAGATACAGCTCCGGTTTTTCGGATGTGAAAATCGGTAAAAAGATGCAGGGCAACGAGTGGTTCAATGTTTATTCCTGTTCAAAACCCGTAACGTGCGTAGCGGCGCTTCAACTTTTTGAAAAAGGTTTTTTCCGCCTTGATGACCCGATTTACAGTTTTCTTCCCGAATTTAAAGAAGTGTGTGTGGAATGCGAAGATCACAGTGTGCGAAAAGCGGAAAAGGCCATAACCTTCCGCCATCTTTTTACAATGTCGGCAGGACTTACATATAATGTTGATCAGGGAAGTATGAAACGGCTTCAGGAAGAATGTCCCGATGCCGATACCCGTACGGTTGCAAAATATATTGCGGGTGACCTTCTGCGGTTTGATCCGGGCACAAAATACAGATACAGCGTGTGCCACGATGTTCTTGCCGCAATTGTTGAGGTTATTTCGGGTATGAACTTTGGCGATTACGTGAAAAAGAATATTTTTGCACCGCTTGGGTTTGAAAATCAGGTTACATTTAAACGAACCGCTGAAATATATAAAAAAATGGCAACTCACTATGCTTTTGCAACGTCTGACGAGAAGGGGGTAATTTCCTCTCCCGACGGTCAGGCATTCTGGAAAGAAATAGAAAAAACTCCGTGGCTTGTTTTAACAAAAAATCACGAATCGGGCGGTGCAGGAATGGTGTCTACCGCCGACGCTTATGCGGCATTTGCAAAGGCAATGGCCAATTGGGGCAAATGTCCGAACGGAGAAGGCTTACTGTCTCCCGATACAATCAACCTTATGAGAACACCGCACGGTATCCCCGGTGCGCGCAAGGAGTTTGATTCCACTCCCCGTCAGCGAGGATATGACTACGGTCTTGGAGTTCGTACGTTGGTTGATATAGAAAGCTCCGGCGGATACGGATGCCCTCTGGAATTCGGCTGGGCAGGTGCCGACGGATGCTATACCCTTTTCGATCCCGACAACGAATTATCTCTTTTCTATGCACAGCACATCTTGTATGGTGATGTTTCAGACTACATTGAGCCGGAAATGAGAAAGATAATTTATAAATATATCGTAAAATAACAAAACCCCGCAGATGCGGGGTTTTTCTTATTTATTAAAAATGTTATTATTTTTAAGATATTTCACAAGCGGAAGACCGAGTGCATAGCACACGATAAGTTCGCCCGCGGCAACGGTAAGCATATTCCCTGCGAGGATGAGCGGTTTTGCCGCAACATCCGAATAAAAAAACGTAATTATTGACCCGATTATAAGACCGTTGAAAACTGCCGGCATTGCAAGTGCAAGTTTCGGTTTATTTCTTAAAATATATGTGCAAAGCGCCGCCAGAAATGTGGCAAGTGTGCCGAGAGGCAAATCAAGTGCCAGCATAGGACTTGCAAGGTTTGAAAGTGCGCATCCGACCGAAAGTCCGGCAATTGCCCAAGGACTGAATATGGGCAGTACGGTTAAAACCTCCGCCACGCGAAGCTGAAGCGGGCCGAATGACAGTGCCGAAAGACCCGGCACAAGTGTTAGGATTGCATAAATGCAGGCAGTTATGCCCGCAAACGCCAGATTTTTTACGTTTGTTTTCATTTTTATTCCCTTTCTTGTTTTGTTTATAGTCAGGTAATCGCGACTGACCTTTGTATTATACATCCGCTTTTCTTTTTTGTCAATATTATTGACAATTTTTGGGCAGGGGTATATAATATTTAATATATGTAAAAATAAAAATCAGGAAAGGACGATTTTTTATGATATGCGAAAAATGCGGGCGCGAATTTGATGATGAACTTCAGTTTTGTCCGGAATGCGATAAAGAAGTGGATGAGGTTGAAGAGCTTGTAATTCCCGAAGAGGAAACCGAAACAGAAGAATATTCCGAAGACGAACTTGAACTTATAGAAGAAGATGAAGACGACGAGGAAGAATATGACGATGAGGAAGACCTTGAAGTTGACCTTTACGACGACAATAAAAAGCTTCCGAAATTGTTTAAAATAGTTGCGTGTTTTGTTGCGGCACTTATTGTAATTGCCGCAGGTGCCGGTATTTTCTA
>JAZNLF010000225.1:0-2322 GCA_045578945.1 Clostridia bacterium
TGCTCCAACATAAACAGAATAAAAGTGTTTGCGCTTCCTTCGGTATGGCATTTTGCAATTGTATCATAATATGCATTCTGGAATTTTTCAATCTGACTTTCTATCGGTATATATGCAAAGATTGGATTCCATTTTGTCAAAAAAGCACTGTGCCACAACCTCGCCATTCTTCCGTTGCCATCCGAAAACGGATGTATGAATACAAACTCATAGTGGAACACAGCCGACATGATAAGAGGATGCACTTCTTCGCGGCTGCGAGAAAGCCAACCAAAAAGATTTGCCATAAGATGCGGCACCATTCTTGCAGGCGGTGCCATAAAAATGCATTTATCCCCGCTAAAAACACCTTCTTCCCCTTTGCGGAACTCTCCTGCCTCATCCACAAGATATTTTGTCATTATCCCATGCAGGCTTTTCAGCTCATTTATATCTAAGGGATTTATTTCAAGAAGTTTCTCATAAGCAGCATACGCGTTTTTTACTTCCTGAATTTCGCTCGATTCTCCTAAAACCGTTTTCCCGTTAATAACATCTCTGACCTGTCCGATCGTAAGAGAATTTGCTTCTATTTTCAGAGAAGCGTGTATGGATTGAATACGATTATTTTTTCTTAAATGCGGTTTTGCCTGCATATTGCTTGTAACACTGATTTTTCCTACCTTTTCAGATATGCTCGAAACCAGCATAAGCATGCCGTTTGTTATATGAAATGGTGGTGTATATGCTTCCACAAAAATCACCTCTCATAAGTATTATCTTACGTATTAACTTCATTATACTACATATTTTTAAAAAAATCAATTGTTTTTTGCTTCGTTTTGTCAATACGCTTGACAACATTCCAAAAATGCGGTAAAATAATGAAATATAGGTACTACAAGGGGGAAAAGTTATGCACAAGACGACCATACCTGCCGGCTACCAATCCAAACTCAGCGTTTTTGATACGCAAATGGCAATCGGCATGATTAAAGAAGCATTTCCGAAGGCACTTTCCGAAGCGCTGAATCTGCGCCGCGTTTCCGCGCCGATTTTTGTTGCGCCCGAAAGCGGTCTGAATGATGACTTAAATGGTGTGGAACGCCCCGTACGATTTGACATTCCCGCCGCCGGACGTGACGGCGTAATTGTCCATTCTCTGGCAAAATGGAAGCGTATGGCACTCTACCGCTACGATTTCCACCCGGGGAAAGGACTTTATACGGACATGAACGCCATTCGGCGTGACGAAATCCCGTCCAACATTCACTCTATTTATGTAGACCAATGGGACTGGGAAAAAGTGATTTTAAAAGAAAATCGAACCATTGACTATTTAAAAGATACTGTGCGCGGCATCGTCGGCGCAATCGGCACGGTTTCGGCAGCTTTGAGAGAAAAATATCCCGTACTTTCCTACACGCCCGAAACCAATGTCACATTTATCACGGCGCAGGCATTGGAAGACATGTATCCTGACAAAACGCCGAAGGAACGCGAAAATCTCATTACGGAAAAATACAAAACTGTTTTTATTATCGGCATCGGCGATACCTTAAAAAGCGGCAAGCCGCATGACGGACGCGCCCCTGATTATGACGATTGGCGGCTAAACGGCGATTTACTCGTTTGGAATGCGGTGCTCGGGCAGGCGCTTGAGCTTTCGTCCATGGGCATCCGCGTAGACAGCGAAACGCTCGCGCTCCAGCTTGAAAAGGCAAACGCAGAGGAACGGAAAAGCCTGCCTTTCCACAAGCTTTTGTTGGAAGACAAATTGCCGCTTACCATCGGCGGCGGCATCGGCCAGTCCCGCCTTTCCATGGTGCTTTTGGAAAAGGCACACGTCGGCGAGGTACAGGCATCCCTATGGGACAACGAAACAATCGAGGCCTGTGAGGCGGCAGGCGTACTTCTTCTGTAAACGAAAGGACGAATACATATGACGAAAATACCTGAATTATTCGGCAGCATGGTGTTTGGAGACCATGTGATGCAAAATCGATTGTCGCGCGAAACGTACAAGGCGGTTATGCGCACGGTGGAGGAAGGCAAGCGTCTTGACGCGGACGTAGCACACATCGTTGCCAATGCTATGAAGAATTGGGCGGTTGAAAACGGCGCAACGCACTTTACGCACTGGTTTCAGCCCATGACGGGGATTGCCGCGGAAAAGCATGACAGCTTTATCTCCCCCTGCGGCCCTGACGGCGTAATTATGGAATTTTCGGGCAAGGAGCTGATGCGTGGCGAAACGGACGCGTCGAGCTTTCCTTCGGGCGGCCTTCGTACAACGTTTGAAGCACGCGGCTACACCGCCTGGGACCCGACCTCGTATGCATT
>JAZNLF010000226.1:0-9517 GCA_045578945.1 Clostridia bacterium
ATGGATTTGCCCCAAAATCCCGACGGCGAGATTTACATTGCAGGCGCAAAAAAGGACGGCGCGGATTTATTGACCGCGGGCGGCCGCGTGCTGGGCGCTGTTTCGTGCGGCGCTACGCTTTCGGAAGCGATTGAAAAAGCATACGCCCTTACAAAGACAATTCATTTTGAAAATGCATATTATCGAAATGATATCGGACGCCGCGCACAAATGGCAAAGGAGGAAAAGTAGATGGTATATCGCGTATATGTAGAAAAGAAAAAAGAGCTTGCCCATGAGGCGGCAGCACTTCTTTCTGATATAAAAGAGCTTTTACAAATAAAAGGGCTTACGGATTTGCGGCTTTTTAACCGCTATGACGTAGAGAACATTGAACCCGAACTGTTTGAATATGCGAAAAAGACGGTATTTTCCGAGCCGCAGCTTGATATTTTATATGATACTTTGGCGGCGGATTGTGATGCATCCTTTGCGGTAGAGTTTCTGCCCGGTCAGTTTGACCAGCGTGCAGACTCTGCGGCACAATGTATCCAGATTATCTCGCAGAAGGAGCGCCCCTTAGTACGCACGGCGAAGGTGTATTACCTGTATGGCAATTTAACGGCGGCTGACATTGCGGAGATTAAAAAATATGTAATCAACCCCGTGGAATCGCGCGAGGCATCCGAAGCGATGCCCGAAACGCTCACAGTGCAGTACGATTTGCCCGAGCGCGTGGAAACCTTGGAGGGCTTTTGTGCGCTTTCCGAGGCGGAGCTTGATGCATTTGTGAAAAAGTACGGCCTTGCCATGGATAAGGATGACCTTCTTTTCTGCCAGAATTATTTTATCAGCGAAAAGCGTGAGCCGACCATTACGGAAATCCGTATGATTGACACCTACTGGTCCGACCACTGCCGTCATACCACATTCTTAACGACGATAGACAATGTAACCTTTGAAGATGCACTTTTAGAGGATGCATATAAAGAATATTTAAAAACAAGAGAAGCACTCGGCCGCACAAAACCCATAAACTTAATGGACATCGGCACACTTGCGGCAAAGTATCTTCGCAAAACAGGGCAGCTTGATAAGCTCGACGAATCCGAGGAAATCAATGCATGTACCGTTAAAATCGAGGTCGAGGCAGACGGCAAAAAAGAGCCGTGGCTTCTCCTCTTTAAAAATGAAACCCATAACCACCCGACGGAAATCGAGCCCTTCGGCGGTGCGGCAACCTGCATCGGCGGTGCGATTCGTGATCCGTTGTCGGGGCGGTCTTATGTATATGCTGCGATGCGTGTAACGGGCGCGGCAAATCCCCTTGTGCCTGTTTCCGAAACGATGGAGGGCAAGCTGCCGCAACGCAAAATTGTAACAACGGCGGCGGCAGGCTATTCTTCCTATGGTAATCAAATCGGACTTGCAACAGGCATTGTGGATGAGATTTATCATGACGGCTACGCGGCAAAGCGCATGGAAATCGGCGCGGTTATCGGCGCGGCACCTGCAAAGAATGTACGCCGCGAGTGCCCCGAGCCGGGCGATGTTGTCATCCTGCTCGGCGGACGCACGGGACGCGACGGCTGCGGCGGTGCGACAGGCTCATCAAAATCCCATACACTTTCATCGCTTGAAAGCTGCGGTGCAGAGGTCCAAAAGGGTAACGCACCCGAGGAAAGAAAGCTGCAGCGTTTATTCAGAAACGAAACGGCAAGCCGCATGATAAAGCGTTGTAATGACTTTGGTGCGGGCGGCGTTTCCGTTGCAATTGGTGAGCTTGCAGACGGCCTTTATATCAATCTCGACGCCGTACCGAAAAAGTACGAAGGGCTGGACGGCACAGAGCTTGCCATCAGCGAATCGCAGGAAAGAATGGCGGTTGTGGTAGCGGCAGAGGATGCAGATGCTTTCAAAGCACTCGCCGATAAGGAAAACCTCGAAGCGACTGTTGTTGCCACAGTCAAGGCGGAAAAACGCCTTACCATGACATGGAAGGGCAACACCATCTGCGATATCAGCCGCGAATTTTTAAATTCCAACGGCGCAGAAAAGCATATTGACATTGCGGTTGCAAAGCCTGCCTGCTACAAAAAAGAGGTTGGCACGGATTTTGCAGCTTCCTATAAAGCGCTTTGCGATGATTTAAACGTTTGTTCAAAGCGCGGCCTCTCCGAGCGTTTTGACTCAACAATCGGTGCAGGCACGGTACTGATGCCGTTCGGCGGCAAGCACCAGGAAACACCGATTCAGGCCATGGTCAACAAAATTTCCATGGAAGCCGCCCATACGGACGATTGCTCCTTGATGGCGTGGGGCTATAATCCCTTTGTTACGGAAAAAAGTCCGTACCACGGCGCATATTTAGCCGTTATAGAATCTGTTTCCAAGCTTATTGCGGCGGGCGCGGATTTTGAGGATGTATATTTAACCTTCCAGGAATATTTTGAACGCCCCGGCAAGGATGCAAGCCGTTGGGGCAAGCCCATGGCGGCACTTTTGGGTGCATTCCGTGCACAGCTCGACCTCGGCGTTGCTGCAATCGGCGGTAAGGACTCGATGAGTGGTACTTTTGAAAAATTGGATGTGCCGCCCACCTTGGTATCCTTTGCCGTAACAACCGATAAAATACAAAATATCATTTCGCCCGAATTTAAAAGCGCGGGCAGAAATGTAGTTTGGGTATCCCCCGAATATGATGAAAACCATCTGCCAAAGGCAGAATCGCAAAAGGCTTTATTTGGGAAAATTGCCGCGTGGGTACGCGAAGGCAAGGTCGTGTCCGCATATACGCCGACCTATGGCGGCATAGCGGAAGCTGTCTTTAAAATGTGCATCGGAAACGCTATCGGTTTTGCGTATTCGGATACGCTTTCGATGGAGGACATTTTCGGCTATCACTACGGAAGCTTCATTTTAGAATGTACCGAAGACCTTGGCGAAGGTGTTGTTTTGGGTAAAACCACAGAAAAAGCGGAAATTTCTTATCAGAACAAGGCGCTTGCGCTTAGCGCTTTGCAAAAGATTTATGATGATAAGCTGGAGAGCGTATACCCTTCGCTTATCCCCACCGAAGGCAAAAAGATTGAAAATTTTGCAAACTGTGAAGGCTTTGCGAAAGCACCGCTTGTAAAACATGCAAAGCCGACCGTTTTAATCCCTGTATTCCCGGGCACAAACTGCGAATACGATTCGGCAAAGGCAGTCCAGGATGCAGGTGCGGCGGCGGAAATCTTTGTTATCAATAACCTAACGGCAGACGGCATTGCACGAAGCGTAGAAGCGTTTGCCGAAAAGACAAATGACGCACAGATTATCTTTATCCCCGGCGGCTTCTCCGGCGGTGACGAGCCGGACGGCTCGGGTAAATTCATTACTGCATTTTTCAGAAGTGCGGCAGTAAAGGAAAGCGTAACTGCACTTTTGGATAAGCGTGACGGCCTTATGTGTGGTATCTGTAACGGATTCCAGGCACTTATCAAGCTCGGTCTTGTCCCGTACGGCAAAATTATTGACACGGACGAGCATTGCCCGACCATTACATTTAATACCATCGGGCGCCACCAGTCTCGCATCGTAAGAACACGTGTGGCATCGAATCGCTCGCCGTGGCTTTCGGAAACCAAGGTCGGCGAGGTTTACACAGTGCCGATTTCCCATGGTGAAGGCAGATTCTTAGCCGAGGACGATGTGATGGCAAGCCTTGTGAAAAACGGGCAGATTGCCACGCAGTATGTAGATATCGCGGGCAATGCAACAGATGATATTCGATATAACCCCAATAACTCACAAAATGCGGTAGAGGGTATACTTTCTCCCGACGGCAGAGTTATCGGTAAAATGGGACACAGTGAACGCATCGGAAACGGCCTTTATAAAAACGTACCGGGTGCATATGATATGGGCTTATTCCGCAGCGCAGTTCGTTATTTTAAATAAGTAAAAAGGGAGATGTAAAGATGAAACAGCTTTCTGACATCGAAATTGCAAGAGCGGCAAAGCCGCTTCCGATTAGCGAGGTTGCCCATGCGGCGCATGTAGATGAAAAATATCTCGAGGCGTACGGCAAAACCAAGGCAAAGGTAGACCTTTCCTTTTTGAAGGAATCGAATCGCGCCGACGGCAAGCTTATTCTCGTGACCGCGATTACGCCGACGCCTGCGGGCGAGGGCAAAACCACTACGACAATCGGCCTTGCGGATGGCCTTCGCAAAATCGGGAAGGAATCTGTCGTGGCACTTCGTGAGCCTTCGCTCGGCCCTGTGTTCGGCGTCAAAGGCGGTGCGGCAGGCGGCGGCTATGCACAGGTTATCCCGATGGAGGATATAAACCTGCATTTTACGGGCGATTTTCACGCAATCGGTGCGGCGAACAACCTTTTGGCAGCTATGCTGGATAACCACATTCAGCAAGGCAATGCGCTCGGCATCGACCCGCGCCGCGTCACATGGAAGCGCTGCGTGGATATGAATGACCGCCAGCTGCGCCATGTTGTGGACGGCCTTGGCAGCCGCGGGGACGGCACGCCGCGTGAGGATGGCTTTGACATCACGGTTGCAAGCGAAGTTATGGCTGTTTTATGTCTTTCCAATTCTCTGACAGATTTAAAGGAACGCCTTAGTGCAATCATTGTCGGCTACACCTATGAAAATGAACCCGTAACCTGTGGCCAACTAAAGGCGCAAGGCGCAATGGCAGCACTTTTGAAGGATGCCGTAAAACCGAATTTAGTACAAACCCTTGAGGGTACACCTGCATTTGTGCATGGCGGCCCGTTTGCCAATATTGCACACGGCTGCAATAGCGTTTTGGCTACCAAAATGGCACGAAAAGCAGGTACATATGCCATAACAGAGGCAGGCTTCGGCGCTGACCTCGGTGCAGAAAAGTTTTTGGATATTAAATGTCGCAAGGCAGGCCTTGTGCCCGATGCGGTCGTTTTGGTCGCTACGGTGCGTGCACTTAAAATGCACGGCGGTCTTACCAAGGATATGCTGAAAAATGAGGATTTGGATGCTTTGCAAAAAGGCATGCCGAACCTTCTGCGCCATCTTGAAAATATACAATCGGTTTACAATTTGCCGTGCGTTGTGGCAATCAATCGTTTTCCGACCGATACGGACGCGGAAATCAAAGCCGTTTTGGAAGCATGCGAGGCACGCGGTGCACGTGCAGTCCTGTCCACCGTATGGGCGGACGGCGGCGAGGGCGGCATAGCGCTCGCAGAGGCGGTTGCCGCTATCTGCGAAGAAAAGCGCGATGCATTCCAGTTTGCGTACACAGAAGAAATGTCCCTGCAGGAGAAAATCAATGCCGTTGTGCAGAAAATTTACCGCGGCACGCGCGCAGTCTTTACACCCGCAGCCGAAAAACAAATTGCCCGCTTGACGGAGCTTGGTTTTTCGGATTTACCCGTCTGCATTGCCAAAACGCAGTACAGCTTCTCGGACGATGCCGCAAAACGCGGCGCACCTTCTGATTTTGAAATCACGGTGCGTGAGGTCAAGGTAGCGGCGGGCGCAGGCTTTGTAGTTGTAAAAACAGGCGATATCATGACAATGCCCGGACTGCCGCGCATTCCTGCGGCCGAGGCAATTGATATAGATGAAAATGGTACAATTACCGGATTATTCTAAGGAGGAATGAACATGGCAATTTTTATGCAGGATACATCACACACTTTTAATGAATACCTTTTAGTTCCGGGGTATTCCTCGGCAGAATGTATACCGCAAAATGTAAGTCTTAAAACGCCGCTTGTTAAGTTTAAAAAGGGCGAGGAATCTGCAATTACAATGAATATTCCGCTGGTTTCCGCTATTATGCAATCGGTTTCAGGCGAGAGAATGGCAATTGCATTGGCAACCGAGGGCGGCGTGTCCTTCATTTACGGCTCGCAGTCTATTGAGGATGAGGCCAACATGGTCGCAAGGGCAAAAAATCATAAGGCAGGCTTTGTAAAAAGCGATTCCAACGTAACGCCCGACGCGACGCTTGCCGACATTATCGCACTCAAAGAAAAAACAGGCCATTCCACCGTTGCCGTTACAGAGGACGGCACGCCCGACGGAAAGCTTGTGGGCATCGTGACAAGCCGCGATTACCGCGTCAGCCGTATGGACGGGAATACGCCCGTCAGCGAATTTATGACGCCGTTTTCCGAACTTATTTTCGCAAAAGAGGGCACAAGCCTTAAGGAAGCGAACGATATTATCTGGGATAACAAGCTCAATTCTTTGCCGATTATTGATAACGAAAACAGACTTTGCTACTTTGTATTCCGCAAAGACTACGATATGCATAAGCAAAACCCGAATGAGCTTTTGGATAGCTCCAAGCGCTACGTTGTAGGCGCGGGTATCAATACGCGTGACTATGCCGAGCGCGTACCTGCACTTGTCGAGGCAGGGGCGGATGTGCTTTGTATTGACTCGTCCGAGGGCTATTCCGAATGGCAGAAAATGACAATCGGCTGGATTCGTGAGAAATATGGTGATACTGTGCGCGTCGGCGCAGGCAACGTTGTGGACGCGGAAGGCTTCCGTTTCCTTGCTGAGGCAGGCGCAGATTTTGTAAAGGTCGGCATCGGCGGCGGCTCTATCTGCATTACGCGCGAGACAAAGGGTATCGGGCGCGGACAGGCCACGGCGCTGATTGATGTTTGCCGTGCCAGAAACGAATATTTTGAAGAAACGGGTATATATGTCCCCGTCTGCTCGGACGGCGGTATTGTGTATGACCATCATATTACGTTGGCACTTGCCATGGGTGCGGACTTTATCATGCTGGGGCGTTATTTTGCAAGATTCGATGAAAGCCCCACCAATAAAATCAGCATTGGCGGCAATTATATGAAGGAATACTGGGGCGAAGGCTCAAACCGCGCCAGAAACTGGCAGCGCTACGATTTGGGCGGCGATAAAAAGCTTTCGTTTGAAGAAGGCGTAGATTCCTATGTGCCCTATGCAGGTTCTTTGAAGGATAACGTTGCGCTGACTTTGAGCAAAGTCAAATCCACAATGTGTAACTGCGGCGCACTGTCTATCCCCGAGCTGCAGGCAAAAGCAAAACTTACGCTTGTTTCCGCTACCAGCATTGTAGAGGGTGGCGCACATGACGTTATACAAAAGGAAAACACCAATCCAATTAAATAGTAGAAGTTAGAAAGAAGGGTTTGATGAACGTGGAAAAGAGAACAGGAACCATTGCAAGAGGTATTCGTTGCCCGATTATTCGCCAGGGCGATAATCTGGTAGACATTGTAACCGAGAGCGTGCTCGCGGCGGCTGAAAGTGACGGCTTTTCGATACGTGACAAGGACGTAATTGCATTGACGGAATCTATCGTTGCAAGAGCGCAAGGGAATTATGTAAAAATTGCGGATATAGCGGCAGATGTACGTGCAAAATTCGGCGGCGAGACCGTTGGTGTCATTTTCCCGATTTTGTCAAGAAACCGCTTTGCCGTTTGCCTGCGCGGTATCGCCATGGGAACCAAAAAGGTTGTTTTGATGCTCAGCTATCCCTCCGACGAGGTCGGTAATGAGCTTGTAAGCCTTGATAAATTGGATGAAGCGGGTGTAAATCCCTATAGTGATGTGCTTTCACTCGAGAAATACCGCGCACTTTTCGGCGAAAACAAGCATCCGTTCACAGGTATGGACTATGTCGCATACTATGAGGAGGTTATTCGCGAGGCGGGTGCGGAGGTAGAAATTATCTTTGCAAACGATGCACGCAAAATTTTAAATTATACAAAAAATGTAATTCATTGTGATATCCATACAAGAGCCAGAACGGCGCGTCTTTTAAAGGCGGCGGGCGCAGAAAAGGTTGTGGGTATGGACGGGATTATGACCGCCTCGATAAACGGCAGCGGCTATAACGAAAAGTACGGCCTTTTGGGGTCCAATAAATCCACCGAGGAAACCTTAAAGCTCTTCCCGCGTGCATGCACCGATTTGGTGACGGATATTCAGGCGCGTATTTTGAAAGAAACAGGCAAGCATGTTGAGGTTATGGTGTATGGGGACGGCGCATTCAAAGATCCCGTCGGTAAAATCTGGGAGCTTGCAGACCCGTGCGTATCTCCTGCTTACACCCCGGGCCTTGAAGGCACACCGAATGAAGTGAAGCTTAAATATCTTGCAGATAATGATTTTAAAGATTTGTCGGGCGAGGCACTTCGCGAGGCAATTGAAAAGAAAATCCGCGAAAAGAAGGATAACCTTGTGGGGGATATGGTATCACAGGGTACCACACCGAGAAGACTTACGGACCTTATCGGCTCGCTTTGCGATTTAACAAGCGGCTCGGGTGATAAGGGCACGCCTGTCATTTTGGTGCAGGGTTATTTTGATAATTATACAAACTAAGGAGGAATCAGCATGGATAACAATAAACGCCCCGATACGATGGAACGTATCGCGACAGAAGCGGCGGCAAACGCATTTATAGATGAACAGGTGGCGGAAATCCGAAGCGTCGTTGGTGATAAAAAGGTGCTTTTGGCATTGTCCGGTGGTGTAGATTCCTCTGTTGTTGCGGCACTGCTTATAAAGGCAATCGGCAAACAGCTTGTGTGCGTACATGTAAATCACGGCCTTATGCGTAAGGGCGAGAGTGAGCAGGTTATCGAGGTTTTCAAAAATCAGCTCGATGCAAACCTTATTTATGTAGACGCTACTGACCGCTTTTTAGACCTTTTGGCAGGTGTCTCGGAGCCTGAAAAGAAGAGGAAAATCATCGGCAGCGAATTTATCCGCGTGTTTGACGAGGAAGCAAGAAAGCTTGACGATATAAAGTTCTTGGCGCAGGGCACCATTTATCCGGATATTCTGGAAAGTGACGGGGTAAAAGCGCACCATAATGTCGGCGGCCTTCCCGAGGATATGCAGTTTGAATTGGTAGAGCCGATTAAACTTCTCTATAAGGATGAAGTCCGCGTTGTGGGTAAGGCACTCGGCCTCCCGCATGAGATGGTAGACCGCCAGCCGTTCCCCGGCCCCGGTCTCGGCGTGCGCTGCCTCGGTGCTATCACGCGCGACAGACTGGAAGCACTCCGCGAAGCAGATGCAATTTTGCGTGCAGAATTTGAAGTTTGCGGCCTTTCCAAGACAGTTTGGCAGTATTTTGTTGCCGTACCCGATTTTAAGTCCGTCGGCGTCAAAAACGATAAACGATATGAGGGTTGGCCCGCGATTATCCGCGCAGTCAATACTGTAGATGCGATGACTGCAACCATTGAAGAAATCCCCTATGCAGTTTTGCATAAAATCACAAACCGTATCACAAATGAGGTTGACGGCATAAACCGCGTAGTCTTAGATCTTACACCAAAACCCGTAGGGACGATAGAATGGGAATAAGCCGTCGGCTTATTCCCATTCTATCAACTATGATTGCCTTCGGCAAATTATGAACTATGAGATGCTTCGCATCGTTCTGAGTTGCCTTGCGGCAACGTTTGTTTTCGCATTGGCAATCATATCATAGTGTTCGGCAACGCCGGTCTCATAGTTCTAAACTCCTAGCTA